>NZ_JAPWGV010000019.1:0-112818 GCF_027213915.1 Sulfitobacter sp. G21635-S1 | reverse complement strand
TTGTGGCTGGCGTCGTGGAAGAACGATTTCGTTGTTTCGGGGGGAGCGGGTGCAGGAACGTGCTTTTTCAGCAGCCTGAGGCACGCCGACCGGAGCCGGCTGCCTGCCCCTGCCTTCAGACCGCCTCAGGCACAGGCGGTTGCCTCGATCTCGAACAGCAGACCGGGGATGGCCAGACGGGTGACGCCAAGCAGGGTCATCGGCGGGGCACAGCGGGCGGCGCCGAAGCGCATGCCCAGCAGATCGAAATGCTTCAGCGCCTCATCCACATCGGTGGTGTAGATGGCCAGTCGTGTGACATGGCCAAGCTCCATGCCTGCGCCGGACAGAACCGCTTGGAGATTGTCCAGCGCCAGACCGATCTGGCCGCGCATGTCGCCCGGATGCCGGGGATTGCCTTCTGCATCCACGGCGGTCTGGCCGGCGCAGATCAGCTGGCGCGATGCGCCTTCGATGATTTCGGCCTGATTATAGCCCAGTTTCAGGGACCAGTCCCAGGGGTTTACGGCGGTGCGTTGCATGTCGGTTTCTCCGGTTTGATGTCATTGGAGAATCCCTATGTTCAAATGGTGCCAAATTTTGTCACCAAATGTGCTAGGCTGCGGAAATGGATATTCGCAGCCGTCATGACGCCATCATCCGCAGCCTGCGCCGCAGGGGGACCGCGACGGTTGACCAGCTGGCCGGCGAGGTCTGCGTTTCGCGCCGCACGGTGCTGCGCGACATCGGTGCCCTGCGCGAACAGGGATTTGTCATAGATTCGGAACCGGGGCGCGGCGGCGGTCTGCAGCTTGACCCGCAATCCATGCAGACAACCGCGCGGCTGGCGGTGACGGAGGTTTTTGCGCTGCTGATCAGCGTGGCGGCGATGCGGGCGGCGGGGCACCTGCCCTTTTCCGATCTGGCCGATGCGGGGCTGGCAAAGATCGAAAGAACCCTGCCCCGCGACAAGCTGCGCGACCTGCGCCGTTTTCTGGACTGCCTGCATGTGGGCAAGCTGTCCCCGTTGCAGGACCTGTCGGACATGGGCACGATCGACCCTGCATTGCTGCCCGCCTTTGAAACCGCGTTCCTGCAGCGCCGCCATCTGCGGTTCGACTACTGCGATGCCAGGGGAATTGAGACACGCCGCGAGGTCGAACCGCAGGCGATGCTGATCCTGCCGCCGCTGTGGTATCTGGTGTCATGGGATCCCGCACGGGGCGATTTCCGGCATTTCCGGATGGATCGCATCACGGGGCCCGTGCTGGTCGAAGGGACAGCGTTTCGCCAGCGGCATGTGCCGTTCGGGGAGGATGTCTGCCCCTACAGCGCATTGCCGCGGTGAGGTTGGCCGGCCGGCCCGCGCGATCAGCTGAGCGTCAGCGCCGCGGTGCCGAGCCGGGACATCTGGACTTCGATCCGGCCCTTGCCCTTGTGATACCAGATCGGGCTGTGGGTGCCGCAGAACACGACCTGGCCCGCCTCAAGCGCAAAGCCGCGCGCGGCCAGGTGGTTGGCGATCCAGGTCACCGCATCCAGCGGGTCCTGCGGGGCGGCGCCGGTGACGTCGTGCACGATCTCACCGTCGATGTGCAGGGTGGTTTGCAGGTCACCGACGTTCAGGTCTTCGGGCGCGAGGCCCGGTCCGCCGACCACCGCGCCGACGTTGGAGATGTTCTGGGCAATGGCGTCGGGGATATGGGTGTTGGGCATGTCGGTGTGCCGCAGGTCCAGAAGCTCGATCCCCGGCACGAAACGGTCGATGGCACCCATGACCTGCGCGCGGGTGAAGGGGGTGTCTTGCGGGTTGAGGCCCGTTTTCATCACCGCGACGATCTCTGGCTCAATGGCGAATTCGGTGTAATCGGCCACATTCAGGGATGCCTCGCCATCAATACGCTGGCTGGCGAAAATGCGGCCGGTTGCAGGTTCGCTCAGCTTGAAACGTGCCATCAGCTGCTGCGAATTCGCGGCGATCTTCCAGCCCGCAACCGGGCCGCGCACCGCGGGGTCGGACAGGGCTGCGGTCAGCGCGTCCTGAATGGCATAGGCCTGTGCCAATGTGCGCGGCGGGTCCTCGGCATAGGGGTCAAAGGCATTGCCCTTCAGCACATCGTCGAAAATCTTCTGCGTCAGCGTCCGGAGGTCCGTCATGCCATCATCCTTTTGAAATCCGT
Organism: Sulfitobacter sp. G21635-S1; assembly: GCF_027213915.1. Taxonomy (NCBI): domain Bacteria; kingdom Pseudomonadati; phylum Pseudomonadota; class Alphaproteobacteria; order Rhodobacterales; family Roseobacteraceae; genus Sulfitobacter; species Sulfitobacter sp. G21635-S1. The sequence continues at coordinate 110,659 of NZ_JAPWGV010000019.1, read as the reverse complement.
GATCCATTCAAGCGCGTCGCCGGTGTTTTCCAGGGGCCGGTACTCGGCAGAGACCTCTGCATCGTAGCCGGTGGCGCGCAGGGCCGCAAAGGCAGCGGGAAAGTCGATCATGCCGGTGCCGGGTTCGTGGCGGCCCGGCGTGTCGGCGAATTGCACATGGCCGATCCGCGCGCCTGCGCGGCGGATGGCGGCAGGCAGGTCCGGTTCGGTGATGGCCATATGGTAAAGGTCGAACTGCAGCGCCAGATTGGGGTGGTCTATCTCCTCCAGCAGGTTCAGCGCAGGGTCGAGACCGGAGAGGAAGAACCCCGGCACATCATCGCGGTTCACCGGTTCGACCATGACCTGCACACCGATTTCGGCCATGACATCTGCGGTATGGACAAGATTGGCCTTTAACACCGCCAGACATTCCGCAGGGGAGGCGCCCTCGGGCGGCCTGCCGGAGAGCACATTGACCTTGCGCACGCCCAGTGCCGCGGCCTGTCCGGCGCAGGTGGCAACGGCGGTGCGGAAGGCGTCCTGTTCACCGGGCAATGCGGCAAGGCCGACGGCGTCACCCGGTCCGCGCGGCACGTTGATCAGGGTGATGGGCATGGCCAGCGCCTGAGATGCCTCCTTCAGGGGTTCAATTTCGGCCAGTTCGGGGAACTGGATTTCGACGCCCTGAAACCCGGCGTCCCGCGCGGCGCGCAGCCTTTCGATCAGTGGAACTTCGCAGAACATCATCGAGATGTTGGATATCAGCTTCATGTGTACCGCCCTGGATTCATTGTTGACAGAAAACGGGATTCGGTGGTTTGGTTCAAGCATAAACCTTCTTTCATGAAACTTTCTTTGGAGGCGGCAACCATGGCATCGTCTGACAAAAAGCCACTTCGTTCGCGAATCACGACGGATGGCATCGACCGCAGCCCGCACCGCGCATTCATGCATGCCATGGGGCTGGACGACGCCGCGATTGCCAGGCCGATGGTGGGGGTTGTCAGCCAGAAGGGTGAAACCACGCCCTGCAACATGACCCATTACCAGCAGGTCGAATATGCCAAGGAAGGCATCGCGATGGCCGGTGGCACGCCGCGCGAATTCACCACGATCTCTGTCTCGGACGGGGTGGGGATGAACCATGAGGGCATGAAGTTCAGCCTGGTCAGCCGCGAGATCATCGCCGACAGCATCGAGGCGGTGATTCATGGCCATGCCTATGACGGCATCGTCGGCTATGGCGGCTGCGACAAGACTTTGCCCGGCGTCATCATGGGCATGGTGCGCTGCAATGTGCCCGCTGTCTTTGTCTATGGCGGATCGGCCCTGCCCGGGCGGTTCCAGGGCCGCGATGTCAGCGTTCTGGACACCTATGAAGCGGTGGGCGCGGTGCAGGCCGGCACGATGACCGAAGATGAGCTGACCCAGCTTGAAGAGGCCTGCAAGCCGACCATCGGCGCCTGTGCGGGCCAGTTCACCGCCAATACGATGGCCATGGTGTCAGAGGCTTTGGGCATGACGGTGCCCAATTCCTCGATGATCCCCGGCGTCTATTCGGAACGCAAGGGCGTGGGCCAGCGTGCGGGCGCGCTGGTGATGGAACTGATCGAACGGGGCGGCCCGCTGCCGCGCGAGATTGTCACGCGCAAGGCGCTTGAGAATGCCTGCGCCATTGTGGCGGCGACCGGCGGGTCAACCAATACCGCGCTGCATATTCCGGCGATTGCCCATGAGGCGGGCATCAAGTTTACCGCCGATGACGTTGCCGCGGTGCTGCAGCGGACACCCTTCATCGGCAACCTGCGTCCCGGCGGGAAATACCATGCCAGGGATGTCTATGAGATCGGCGGCGCGCATGTGGTGATCAAGGAGCTGATCGCCCATGGGTTCATGCATGGCGATACGCTGACCGTGACGGGCCGGACCCTGGCCGAGGAGGTCGCCCATGCGCCGGCACCGGATGGTGAGATCATCCGCCCCGTGTCCGACGCCATCATGCAATCGGGCGGCGTGGTTGTCCTGAAGGGGAACCTTTGCCCGGATGGGGCGCTGCTCAAGGTGGCGGGGCTGAAATCGCTGACCTTTACCGGCACGGCGCGCGTGTTCGAGAGCGAGGATGACGCAGTGGAGGCGGTCCATTCGCGCGACTACAAGGCAGGCGAGGTTCTGATCGTGCGGAACGAAGGACCCGTGGGCGGCCCCGGCATGCGCGAAATGCTGGGCCTGACGGCGCTGATCTATGGGCAGGGCATGGGAGAGAAGGTTGCCCTGCTGACCGATGGCCGTTTCTCCGGCGCGACGCGGGGCATGTGCATCGGCCATGCCGCGCCCGAGGCTGCGACCGGCGGCCCGATGGGGCTGGTGCAGAACGGCGACAGCATCACCATCGACGGCAAGGCCGCGACGATCACGCTGGACGTGTCAGAGGATGAACTGGCCCGCCGCCGCGAAGGCTGGACGGCACCGGAAACGCGGCATCGCGCCGGTCTGCTGTCGAAATATGCGGCGACGGTGGGACAGGCCCATGAAGGTGCCGTGACCCATGCGGGCAATGCGCAATGGCCGGAAACCCGCAGGAAAGGAAAGACGACATGACCAAGACGGCAACACTGGGCTATATCGGCACCGGTCTGATGGGGACCCCCATGGCGGCACGGCTGCTGGCGGCGGGCCATCCGCTGACCGTCTGGAACCGCACAGCGGCCAAGGCGCAGGGGCTTGTGGACAAGGGTGCCGCGATGGGGGAAAGCCCCGCCGATGTGGCCGGCCGGTCCGATATCGTGTTCCTGTGTCTTACCGACACAAATGCCGTGGAAGAGGCCGTTTTTGGCGAAAACGGCGTGGCCAGGGGCGCGCGCAAGGGCAGCGTTCTGGTCGATTTCTCCTCGATCCAGCCGGATGCATCGGTCAGGATGGCGGAGCGGCTGAAATCCGAGACCGGGATGGACTGGATCGACGCGCCGGTTTCGGGTGGCGTGCCGGGGGCCGAGGCGGGCACGCTGGCGATCATGGCCGGTGGCACGCAAGAGGTCTTTGACCGGGTCGAGAGCACCGTGCTGGACATGGCCGCGCGGTTTACGCTGATGGGGCCTTCGGGGGCCGGGCAGACCACCAAGCTGTGCAACCAGGTCATTGTCGGCTGCACCATGGCGGTGCTGGCCGAGGCCGCGCGCCTTGCCACCAATGCGGGTGTGGACGCCACGCGGCTGCCGGAGGCCCTGGCGGGCGGGTTTGCGGACAGCAAGCCCTTGCAGATCTTCCTGCCCCGCATGGTCAATGCGCAGCATGAGCCGCCCCTGGGGCATGTCTATACCATGTTGAAGGATCTGGATTCGGTCTGTGCGCTGGCGCGCTCCTGCACCTCGCCGGTGCCCTTCACCGCCATGGCTGCGGAACAGTTCCGCCTGCTGACCGTGCGCGGCGGCGAGACGGCGGATGCCCTGGAAATCTTCAAACTGAGTGGGCCGAGCAAGCTTTGACAATTTTGACGTAAGCGCGGCGAAGGCCGCAACACACAAGGGAGAGTAAGATGAAACACTTTACGACCTGGACATTGGCGGCGGCCATGACTGTCGCGGCATTGCCCGCATTGGCGCAGGACACCAAGACCATGCGGATCGGGTCCTGGCTGCCGCCGCATCACCTGATCGTTTCGGGTATCCTGCAGCCCTGGGCCACGGCCATCGAAGAGGAAACCGGCGGGTCGCTGAAGTTCGAGATCATGACATCGCCGCTGGGCCCGCCGCCTGCGCAGTTCGACCTGTTGCTGGATCAGGCCTTTGACGTCGGCTATGGCGTGTCCGGCCATAACGCGGGCCGTTTCACCATGACGCAGGTCATGGACCTGCCGTTCATGTCGCCCGATCCCTGGGCCGGCTCTGCGGCCTCCTGGCTGACCTACCAGAAGTACGGCGCCGAATATGGCGAGCATGAGGGCGCGCATGTGGTGGGGCTGTTCACCCATTCGAACCCCAACATCAACATGGCAAAGGGCCGGGTCGACACGCTTGCCGATCTGGAGGGCAAGACGATCCGCGTTGGCGGCAATGTCACCGGGCGCATCATGTCCGAACTGGGCGCATCGCCGGTGCAATTGCCCCCGACCGAAGCGCAGACCGCCATGTCGCGCGGTGTGGCCGATGGCATCACCTTCCCGTCTGAATCCATCGACTTTTTCGGCATCACCCCGGTCATCTCCTCGATCACGCGGATTCCCGGCGGGCTTTATACCGATACCTTCTGGGTCGCCTTCAATCAGGACAGCTGGGACAGTCTGAGCGATGAGGAACGCGCCGCGGTCGAGAAACATTCGGGCATGGCCATCGCCATGCTCTCCGGCTTTGCCTGGACCAATGGCGACAAGCATGGCGAAGCGAAGCTGAACGAAAACAATGTGGAATTCGTGACCCTGCCCGAGGCAGATGTCGCCGCCGCGCGCGAAAAGCTGAAGCCGCTGGAGGCCGAATGGCTGGCGCAGGCCTCGGAAAAGGGCTTCGACGGGGATGCGATCCTGCAATATGCGCGGGACATGGTCGAGAACTACCGCACGGACAAAGTGGTGAATGTGGTAAAGTAACCCTGTAAGGCTCTGGACCCATTAATTCTATATGCTCAGTTTGACAGATTTTTTTCGCAGACCAGGAACATCTGCGCAGGAATAGTGGTTCTATTCCAAGCAGATGTGACGCCTCCTCTCGGGACATTGCTGCGCAATGCCCTGCCGGGCAATGGGCTGCGGGAAAATCCGTCAAACCCGTCACGCCAAAGGCGTGCCTACATGACTCGGCGCTCCTTTGGAGCGACGGGCGGCGATTTCACTTCATTTCAACGTCTTGGGTCGCTTGCAAATAGAGCCACTATTGGCTGCACGCCCCAAACCATTGAAATCTCGTGAAATCACCGCTGAGTATATAGAATTAATGGGTCCAGAGCCTAGGCGGCATTGCAGAAGGTGCCGCCTTTTTCATTCCGTCACCCGCGCGCACCGGAGGGAAGATCACCGTGACAGCCGCCATTACCCTTTTTGACAGATTGTGTCTGGCGCTTGCCTGGCTGTCCGGGCTGATCGCCTTTTTCGTGATGGCTGTCACCTTTACCGGTGTCGTGATGCGGTATGGGTTCCGCAGTCCGCTGATGGGCGGGTTCGAGATGATCGAGATCGGCATGGGGCTGATTGTCTTTACCGCCGTGCCGCTGATGGTGCGCAGGCGGGGCAACATCACCGTGACGATCCTGACCGAGCGGCTGCCCCCGAAGGTGCTGGCGGTTGCAACCTTCCTGTCGGATCTTGTGGGTGCGGCGCTGATGGCCTTTGTGTCCTGGCGGGTCTGGCTGCAGGGTGAGCGGCTGCTGACCTATAACGAGGTCACGATGGAACTGCGGGTGCCCAAGGGGTTGATTGCCCAGGGCATGGCGGTGTTTCTGGCGGTTGCCGCCCTCGCCTTTCTCATCTGTGCCATTGATGTGCTGAGGCGGGCGCGTCCCGCCGTATCCGAGACGGGCGGTGGTTTCTGATGGCGGTCTGGGAAATCTCCGGTCTGGCCTTTGCCGGGGTCTTTGTGATGATGATGGGCGGCATGCCCATTGCGCTGGCGATGCTGTTGGTCGGCCTGTCGGGCATCTGGATCAATATTTCGGACCGCACCGCCATGGGCATGATCGGCCAGCTGCCGATCAACGCCACGATGTCCTATGAGCTGTCGGTTTTGCCGATGTTCATCCTGATGGGGGTCTTCGTGACACGGGCACGGATGTCGGAGGATCTCTACCGGCTCTGTCACGGGTTCGTGGGGCATATGCGCGGCGGTCTGGCGGCGGCGACGATCCTGGCCTGCGGCGGTTTCTCGGCGCTGAGCGGCTCTTCGCTGGCGACGGCGGCCACGATGGCAAAGGTCGCCGTGCCGGAGATGCGCCGCTATGGCTATGCCGATGGTTTCGCGGCCTCTGCCGTTGCGGCGGGCGGCACCCTGGGCATCCTGATCCCGCCTTCGGTGATCCTTGTGCTTTACGGGATCGCGACCGGGACGGACATCGGCTCGCTGTTCATCGCGGGCATCCTGCCCGGTGTGCTGGCGATCCTGCTTTACCTGGCGGCGATCCGGATTGCCGCGCAGATCGATCCTGCCTGCGCGCCTGCGGCCCCGCGCGCGGACTGGGCCGAACGGCTGCGATACCTGCGCAGCGTCGGGCCCATCCTGCTGCTTTTCATCGGCATCATCGGCGGGCTTTACCAGGGTGTCTTTACCCCGACCGAGGCGGGGGGCGTTGGCGCAACCGGCGCGCTGGCCTTTGCCCTGTGGCGGCGCGCCCTGTCCTGGGAGGGGCTGATCGCCTCGCTGGTGGAAACCGTGACCACCACGGCCAGCCTGTTCCTGGTGCTGATCGGGGCCCTGGTCTTTTCCAACTTCATGAACCTGATCGGCCTGCCCGCCGCCCTGTCGGATCTGATCACCTCGCTGGGCCTTGGCCCGATGGCGGTGATCTTTGCCATCCTCGTGATCTATCTGTTTCTGGGCATGTTCATGGAAAGCCTCTCCATGATCCTGCTGACCATCCCGATATTCTTTCCCATCGTGACACAGATGGGGTTTGATCCGATCTGGTTCGGGATCTTTGCGGTGATGGTGACGGAACTTTCGCTGATCACGCCGCCGGTGGGGCTGAACCTTTTTGTCATCAAATCCGTCATCAGCGACCTGTCGGTCGGTCAGATGTACCGGGGGATCCTGCCATTTGTTCTGGCTGATATTGTCCGGATCATTATCATAATTGCTTTCCCATGGATCGTGATGGTCCTTCCTCTGATGGCGCGGTGAATATGGACAAGAAGACATACGATGCAGCTCCGGGGATCAGGGATGGCGACGTGCTGTCCTATGGGTCGGTACAGGCCCCGGACACCGACACATTGGACCATGGCATTTTGCACGAATTCATCGGTATGTATCTGCGCCGCGCCCATGAGACGGCATATGAGGATTTCCGGGCGCGTCTGGGCGATGATGCCCTGCATCCGGGTTATTTCACCATCCTGACCCTGATCGTGCGCAACCCGCATATCAGCCAGACCCAGATCGGCACCGCCTCGGCGCGCGACAAATCCAGTGTGACCAAGGCGCTGCGGTGGATGGAAGACGAGGGGATGATCGTGCGTCTCAGATCGGCCAGCGACCGCCGGATCCATCTGAGCGTCGCCACCGAAAAGGGCATCAGGCAGCAGGCCATGATGGAGGCGAAAGCCATCGGGCACCTGCAATCGCTGAATGATGCGATCGGCAGCGAAAGATATGCGACCTTCATCGCCACGCTGAAGGATCTGATCCGCAACCTGGAAAGCGCCGCATCCGCAAGGGGCGACTAGGCAGAACGCCGCCGATCACTGCCACCCCGACCCCGAACAAGCCTGAGGCGCCGGAAGGGACCCATACCAGTCTTCGCTGCACTGGATGATCATTTTGGTGGCGGCCGACGTCCATCCAGACCCAAGAACTCAGGCAGGGCTGGCTTGTTGACGAGAATGCAAGAAGTTGAGTCTATGCATGCGCCCATGCGAGGTTCACGACAAACCACGGGGGCCTGGCAGGGGCATTGGCCGGGGTGGTCATTGCATCCAATTGAATGTGTCGGCTTGAAGTTGAAAACAAAAATCTCGACTATGCATAATCCCCGCGCCCTCAAACGAGGCTTGAGAACATGAAATTATCGAATTTGCACAGGCCGTTGCTGCTGCTGGCCGCTGTCTGTGTCATTTTCGCGATGGTGTTGCTCGGCCAGCGTTTTGTCTATTATGAGCGTGCATCCTATACATTGCCGCGCCTGTTTCTGCTGCTTGAACGGTCAATCGGCTATGCCGGGTTCATCCATAATTTCAAGAATCACGTGCTGCGCCCCGACGAGACGGGGTATCTGGACGCGGCCCTGGAAGACTACAACATCGCTGTTGTCGCGATCTCAGAGATTGAAGTTCAGGCCGCGAATTTGGGCATTAAGGAACAGATGACCGACCTGAGGTCGACTTTGGCGACCTATCGCGAAATGCTGGATAGGACCCGCGACATACGGGATCAGCTGACAATTGCCGAGGTCGATGAGCGCGTTCGCGTATCGGATACGGACGCCGCGCAGAGCATCAAAGAATTCGAACGCAAGATTCTGGATGTGATGGCACGCCGACGGGCCATCCTCTATGCCGTGGCCCTTCTGTTTGCATCTTCCGTCGTGGCGGGGGCCCTGGCGGTTGCCGTCGTGCAATCAAGACGGCGCCGTCAGGCCGAAACCGACAAGCTGAAGCTGCAGGAGCAGGAAACATTTCTTCTTCAGGCGGAACGCATCGCCCGGCTCGGGCGCTGGAAATCCGACCTCAAGGGCGATCTCTACTGGTCCGAAGCCGTGGGCCGGATCTGCGGGCTTGAACCCGGAAATTTTCCGACGACGGTCGAAGAGGGCTGGGCCTTTGTCCTGGAGGAGGACCGGGCCAAGCTGCGCGCAGCGGTCGATCTGGCGCAGGCGGAAAAGGGGCAGTTTTCAAACCTGCACCGTATGCGGCGCCCTGACGGGTCGATCGTGAATGTCGTCGACAGCGGAGAGGTCATTCTGGATGCCGGGGGAGAGATCATAGGCATGGCCGGCACGCTGCAGGATGTTTCCATGCTGGTCGATATGGAAAACGAACTTCGCCAGTCGCAAAAGATGGAGGCCATCGGCAATCTCGCGGGTGGCATGGCGCATGATTTCAACAATATCCTCGCCGTCATCCTTGGAAATCTGGAGCTGCTGCAGACTGAACCCGATTACGCCGGGCATGCGGATTACATAGAAAACGTGATTGATGCGACGCAGCGCGGTGCCGACCTTACCCGGAACATGCTGGGTTTTGCGCGCCGTTCACATTTGGAACCGACCCTGCTGCAGGCCAATGACATGATCCGCGATGTGTTGAACTGGTCGAACCGGCTTTTGCCCGCGAACATTCAGATCGAGACCTCGCTGCTGGCGAACCTGTGGCGATTTACCGCCGATGAAAGTCTGGCCAAGAACGCGCTTTTGAACCTGATGCTGAATGCGCGGGATGCCATGCCCGACGGTGGCCGGCTGACGATTGAGACCGCCAATGTCCGCATCGACAATGAATATATCGAGGACCGTGGCGAAGATCTGGTGCCGGGGCGCTATGTGATGATAGCGGTCAGCGATACCGGCGTCGGGATCGGGGAAGAAGATTTGAAACGGGTATTCGAGCCGTTCTTCTCGACCAAGCCGACCGGCCAGGGGACGGGGCTTGGGCTGTCCATGGTTCAGGGCTTCATGAAACAGTCGAACGGGACGGTCCGCATCTATTCGGAGAGGAACACCGGCACGACGCTGAAACTGTATTTCAAAGCGGCCCTGGAGGGTGGCAAGACCAGGGCGGCCGCTGCCCTGCCCCGGGATATATCGCATCTCGCGGGCAAGCGGATCTTGCTGGTCGAAGACAACGCCGACCTTCTGATCGCGCTTGAGGATATTCTGGTGCGGGCCGGCATCGAGGTCACGACCGCACCCTCCGGCGACGATGCAATGGCCCTTTGGGAAAAGGACCCGAGTTTTGACCTGATCGCGACAGATATTGTCATGCCGGGGAAGTTGCAGGGCACCCATCTGGCGAAAGCCATTCGGGCGATGGACCCCGACGCCGCCTTCATCTTCATGTCGGGCTATGCCAATGAGGCCATGGTCCACGGCAACGGCTTGCACGCCGATGACATCCGCCTGATGAAACCCGTGCGACAGGTCGATTTGCTGAACGCTGTCGCATCCGTGATCGCGAAGCGGGGTTGAAAACAGGCCCTGCCGTTTGTCGGGAAGCTGACCTGCCCTTCTTGACCGGCGCCGGGGCGCTGTCTATCCTTGACGGGTCTGAAACAGGTCAGGCTCGGGAAGGTTGGCCCGGCCCCCGCGCCCTGCGGGTCCTTCTGCTGATTGTCAGCGGCCCAAGACTATCCAGGCGTCTGCATGGTGCGGGCGCCGATAGGAAAGGGCATGACATGAAACCCGGAATATCCGTTCTCACACTTGGTGTCGCCGATCTCGAACGTTCGCTGGCATTCTACCGCGACGGCCTCGGGCTGCCGACAGAAGGCATCATCGGGCAGGAGTACGATCATGGCGCGGTTGCGTTTTTCGACCTGTCCGGCGGCATGAAGCTGGCCCTGTGGGCGCAGGCCGACATTGCCCATGATACCGGGCTGGCGGTGCAGCCGGTCAGCCCGACAGCGGTCACCATCGGGCATAATGTGGCGCGGCGCGAAGAGGTGGATCAGAACCTTGCGGCCGCGGCACAGGCCGGTGCCAGGATAATCAAACCCGCACAGGACACATTCTATGGCGGCTACGCGGGCTATTTCTGCGACCCTGACGGGCACCTGTGGGAAATCGTCTGGAATCCGCAGATGCTGCCGCCGGAGGGGTAACGGGCCCCGCGCCCCGGTCAGTGCCGATGAAAGCGCCCCGCCTTAGAGCGCCCGACCTTAAACCCGAGACATGAATACCCTGCCGCGCCTGCGGCGCTCTCGGGACATTCATGTCGCTGGATGCTTCAGGGTAAAGGTCGGACGCTTTAAGCTTGAGTAGCCCATACCCTGCCGCGCTGTGCGCATTCGGGACATTGGCGATTTGATTTGTCTCAGGTCAAAGCCGCCTCCTGATGCCGGAACGGTGTATCGCCGGGGCATGTTGCCGGATCTGGTGTGACCTGCAAAAGGTGTAGACCAGGTCAGTCGCGGCCCGCGCCGGGGATGGCACCGGCTACGCCTGCGCCCTCACCGCATGTACGGCACGGATCAGCCAGCCGATATCGCCGGAGCCGAGGCGCGCGACGTTGACCCGGCCGCCTTTGACGACGTGAATGCCATGCTCCGCGGTCAGCGCCTTTTCCTGACCCTCTGTCAGCGGCAGCAGGGAAAACATCCCCGATTGCCGGGCGAAATAGGCCAGCTCCTGCGTGCCGAAATCATTCACTTCGGTCTCTGCGATAGCGGTACGCACCTGTGCCACGCGGGCGCGCATCTGGTCCAGTTCCTGCAGCCAGAGCGCCTTTAACACCTGATCCTGCAGGATGGTACGTACCACGGATGGGCCGTGATCGGGGGCATGGGACGCGCTGGCGCGCACGATGGCAGAGACGGCGCGGTGCATGCGGGCGCGGTCGGCTTGCCGGGTTTTCACGAACAACGCCCCGGCGCGGTCGCGGTAGATGCCAAACGATTTGGAAAGCGTGACGCAGACGATACATTCGGCAAAGCGCGCGGCGACCTGCCGGGCCATGGCGCAATCCGCGTCAAAGCCCTGGGCGAATCCGAGGTAGGCAAGATCGATCCATGGGATGATCCCGCGCGCCTCCAGCAGATCGAGCAGGGCGGCAAACTGCTCTGGCGTCATGTCGGCGCCTGTCGGGTTGTGGCATACGCCCTGCATCAGGAAGACATCGCCGGGCCGGGCGGCATTCAGCCCCGCCAGCATCTGATCAAAGGTAATCTGACGCGCAATCGGATCGTAATAAGGCACGGCAGCAAAGCGGGCCCCGGCTGCGCTCAGGATCGGGACGTAGTTGCCGTAGGTCGGCGTTTGCAGCCATACGTTGGGCGGTTCAGGCATCTGCGCCAGCAGGTCCGCCATGACCCGCAGGGCCACGGCCCCGCCCGAGGTCTGCGCCGCAACCCAATCCGCACCAAAGGCCGCGCCCAGAATTTCCTGCCCCAGCACCGCGCAATATTCGGCGTCGCCGGTCAGGGCGAGGTAGGATTTTGTCATCTGCGTCTCGACCAGCCGCCGCTCCGCCTCCTTCACGGCGCGCAGAACCGGTGTTTGGCCGTCCTGGTCCTGATAGATCCCCACTGTCAGGTTGAGCTTGTCGCGGCGCGGGTCCTGGGCAAAGTAATCCGCCCCGATCATGATGGGATCGACCGGGTACTCCTCTAGTTTCTCGAACATGCCCCAGACCTTTCGCGCTGCCCTGGCGCGGCGGGCATATTGCCGCCGTCGGTGAAACCAATGCCACCCATGGTTCAGAACCGGGTGATGACCGTGGCACCCACGGATTGAAACTTGTCCATGTTCATCAGGGCCTGCGGTGCCTCGGCAAGGCTGATCCGGTCGCCCACCAGCCGCGCGGGATCCAGCTTGCCACTGGCCACCATGTCCAGCATCGCGCCGTAGCGGTGCGCCTGCATCCCGTGCGAGCCGAGCAATTCGATCTCCTGCCCCACGATCCTGGGCATGGGAATGGCCGGGGCCGCATGTTCGCCCAGCATCAGGCCGACCTGGATGTGTTTGCCCCTTGGCCGCAGGCAGAGGATGGAGTTGGTCATGGTCACGGTATGGCCCAGCGCATCGAGGGAGACATGCGCCCCGCCGCGGGTGATCTCCCGGATTGCCTCGGGGACATCGGCCTCGCCCCCGTTGATCACGGCCACGGCACCCAGTTTTTGCGCCAGGGCCAGCTTGGCCGGGTCGAGGTCCACGCCGATCACATTGGCCCCGGCGGCGGTGGCGATCATCACCGCAGAGAGCCCCACGCCGCCGCAGCCATGCACGGCCACCCATTGGCCCGCCCTGACCTTGCCCTGATCAATCACGGCGCGGAAGGAGGTGGCGAAGCGGCAGCCAAGGCTGGCCGCCGTGGCGAAATCCATCGTTTCGGGCAGCGCCACGAGATTCAGATCGGCCTGATGGATGCCGACATATTCCGCGAAAGAGCCCCAGTGGGTGAAACCCGGCTGTTCCTGATGCAGGCACACCTGCTGATGGCCTGCGTGGCATTCCGGACAGCTGCCGCAGCCGCAGATGAAGGGCACGGTCACCTTGTCCCCCACCTTCCAGTTGGTCACATCCTTGCCCACCGCTTCGACCACGCCGGCCAGTTCGTGGCCCGGCACATGCGGCAGATCGACGTCGCTGTCATGGCCCATCCACCCGTGCCAGTCGCTGCGGCAGACACCTGTGGCCGCGACCTTCAGCACCACGCCATGCGCCTGCGGGCTGGGATCAGCCACCGTGACCAGCCTGGGCGCTTCTTGGAACTTTTCGAACATGAGGGCTTTCATGGCGGGGCTTTCGTTTTGGAGTGTGAATCGGGGTGATCATAGCGTTCAGCAGGGAAACAACTTTGCCAATCTTGCAGGATTTCTGGTATTCTTGAGTGAGAACCCCTCTTATCCGACAAGTTTCGAAAGGTTTCTGCCCTTGCCCGAGATTGACGCCGTGAACGCCCATTTGCTGTCCCTGCTGCAAAGTGACGGGCGGATGACCAATGCGAAGCTGTCCGAAAAGCTGGGGATGAGCGAAACGCCCTGCTGGCGGCGGCTGAAACGGCTGGAGGAAAACGGGATCATAGAAGGCTATCAGGCCAACCTGAACCGCCGCAAGCTGGGACTGGGTGTGATGGCCTTTGTGCAGCTGCGCTGTTCCGAACACGATCAGGCCGCAACGGCGGAATTTCAGCGGATCGTGGAGACGACGCCAAACATCCTTGCCTGTCACAACACCACCGGGGCGGATGATTTCCTGCTGATCGTCGTGGCGCGGGATCTGGACGATTACAGCAGCTTTGTCGACAGCACCCTGCGCCGGCTGCCGGGGGTGACGAGCATTCGTTCGAACCTGTCCTTGAAAGAGATGAAAGCCTCCAGCAAATTGCCGATCATACCGCCTGCCGCCCCCTGATTGTGAAACGTCGGGTGAAAGACCGTCGATGTTGCGAAACCCGCTGAGGTGTCGATGTTTACCATGCGGACGCAGCGGTCGTTCCGTTATTGCGATGCCCAGACCCCAAATGCCTCGCCCGGGTGCCAGGCCGGGCAGGTGATCCTGAAAAAACCTGAATCCGCATGTAACACATCGCTGCACCGCGCCCTCTTCATATGTATCCGCCGCAGTTTCGCGGCGGGAAACATGGAGCTCAAAATGAAAAATTTCGACGTACAATCCATCGGCCTTACCGTTTCCGCCCAAGCGGCATTCGACTATATCTCGCAGCCCGCGAACCTGCCGAAATGGACCAACGCGTTTTCCCGCGCCGATGCCACGACAGCCGTTCTGGTGACCCCGAACGGCGAGGTTCCGATCACCTTGCAGACCGTGACCTCGCGCGAGGCGGGCAATATCGACTGGCTGATGACCTTTCCCGACGGTTCCGTCGCCTCGGCCTATTCGCGGATCACTGCAAATGGCGCAGATAATTCCATATATACCTTTGTATTGATGGCACCGCCTGTGCCGCTTGAGGCTTTGGAAGGCGCGCTGGAAGCGCAAAAGGGCATTCTGGCAACCGAGCTGGAAAAACTGAAAGGGATTCTTGCCGCATGATCCGCTTTGATCCGGTTGACGTGGAGGCCGCGCGAAAGGGAAGTCGCGCGGCCCTTGAAACACTTGTGAACGCGGCGAAAGCCCCGGTTTTCAATCTGGCCATGCGCATGCTTGCCCATCGGGAGAACGCAGAGGATGCAACACAGGAAATTCTGATCAAGATCATCACGCATCTGGGCGATCTGCGTGACACCGAGCTTGCCGGGGCCTGGGCCTTTCGCGTGGCGACCCGCCATCTTGCCCAATCCGCGCGGCTGGGACGGGTCGAGAGGATGCGCCTGACCTTTGACGATTTCGCCGAAGACCTGCACCTGGGCCAGGGGGACTCCGCGCATCTGGGTCTGACGGAGATGGAACATCAGCTTGCATTGAAGGAAGTGAAGGTGGGCTGCACCCTGGCCCTGTTGGTGTGCCTGTCGCGGCCGTTGCGCATGGCCTATATTCTGGGCGACATCTTCGAGATGACCGATACCGAAGCCAGCGACGTGCTTGATGTTCCGGCCGGAACCTACCGCCAGAGATTGCGGCGCGCCCGGTCTGCGGTCAGCGGTTTCATGCAATCGAATTGCGGCATTCAATCCGCGAAGGCCCCCTGCCGCTGCGAGAACCGCATCGCACCCGCGCTGGGGATGGGGCGCATCGCAAAGGGCGCCGCGCATCTGGACAGCGATCAGGCCGGGCAGATGTCGCCGGATGAGATCCGCCGGGACGTGGCGGCGCTTGAGACCGCGCAGCGCTCGATCGCGATCATGCGCTCCAACCCGCAGTTTGCGAGTGCGGTCCCGTCCCTGGTGGAACAATTCCTGGACCGGATTTCATAGACCGCCCCGCAAAGCGGCTTACCCGGCGCCGGGCTTGCTGCGCATGTTCCGCGTCGCCCGAATGCCGGCACGGATGATCGCGGCAACGGTGAGCAGGGTCAGGAACCAGAAAAACCAGGTGATCGGACCCCGGAACAGGATTTCAGGGGAATTGCCGGACATCAGCATCGCCTGGCGGAAATTGTTCTCCAGCAGCGGGCCGAGGATAAAGGCGATCAGGAAGGGCGCTGCGGGAATGTCGTTGCGCAGCATCACATATCCGACCCACCCCATGACGAACATCACCCCGACATCAAAGATGTTGTTGTTCACCGCGAAGACCCCGTAGATGCACAGCACCAGCACACCGGGAAACAGCACACCGCGCGGAATGTCGGCCACGTATTTGAAAAGCCTGATTGCCAGCGAGCCGATGAAGAACAGAAAGACGGAACTGACGATCAGCCCGATGAACAGGCCGTAGATCAGATCCTTGTTCAGCACGAACATCATGGGACCGGGCTGCAACCCGTGGATCATGAATGCACCGATGATGATCGCGGTGATGACATCGCCCGGCACCCCAAGTGCCAGCAAGGGGATCAGCGTGGCCCCCGCCACGCCGTTGTTGCCGGATTCGGATGCGGCCACGCCTTCCACCTCGCCTTTGCCGAAGTTCGCCTTGTTCGGCGATTTCCGGCGCGCCTCGCTGTAGGAGAGGAAGGCGGCCGGGGCCGCGCCGATCCCCGGAATTGACCCCAGGAAGACACCGATGAAACTGCCGCGCACGATGGTCCGGAAGCAGCGTTTGTATTCACCGAAGGTGACGGAATCATTGCCCAGGCCGCGCGCCTTGCCTTCGTGCGGCTTGGGATTCCAGACCATCGACATCACCTCGGGCATCGCGAAAAGCCCGATCAGGACGGCGATGAAATTCAACCCGCCCATCAGGTTCGGATCGCCGAAAGTGAGCCGGTTCGTCCCATAGACCAGGTCAAGACCGACAGTCGCCAGCAGCAGCCCCAGCATCGCCGACAGTGCCCCCTTGAGCAGGCTGTTGCCCGACACCCCCGCGATGATCGTCAGCGAGAACAGGATCAGCGTGAAGAATTCCGGCGGGCCGAAGTTGAGCGCGAAGGAGGCGAGCCAGCCCGCAAAGAGGATCAGCGAGAGATTGGAGATCAGATCCGCCGTGCAGGATGCCCAGAGCGCCATGCCGAGCGCCTTTCCCGCCTGCCCCTTTTCGGCCATCGGATAGCCGTCCAGCACAGTTGCGCTGGAGGCGGGCGTACCGGGCGTCTTGATCAGGATCGCGGGAATGCAGCCGCCAAAGATGCCGCCCTTGTAGACACCCAGCAGCAGAAGGATCGCCGGAACCGCCTCCATCGCGAAGGTGAAGGGCAGCGTCAGCGCAACGGCCATCGTGGCCGACATGCCCGGAATCGCCCCGGCAATGGTGCCGATCAACACACCGACAAACAGCGCTGCGAAGGCTTCGAAATTGCCGACCAGCGACAGGCCCGCGGCGATACTGTCGAGAAAACTCATGGCAATCTCACGTAATTGCCCTGCGGGATCGCAACGCTCGCGACATGGGCGAAGAATCCGTAAAGCACCAGTGGCACGGTAATGGCGCAGATGATCGCAGTCCGGGGGTGGGAAGTCCGGATCAGGAATGCCGTTGCTGCGAAAATCAGCATCGAGGTCCAGACCATGCCGAGGCGCGGCAGGGCGAACATGGTCAGCGCCATGATTGCCGCCAGGATGCCCAGCCGCCTGTAACCGCCGGATATGGCCGGCTGTTCCGGCTCATCCGGGTCGGTGGTGAAAAAGCCCGTGACAACCAGACCCAGCCCGATCAGCACTGTCAGCCCGCTGAGGATATAGGGCCAGAACAGCGGCGAAAGCACGATATTGCGCACGTTGCTGGGCGAGGAAACCCATGTCGGTATGACCGCGAACATCAGGATCGCGGCCACGATGATGCTTGCGATACCGATCAGGGATTGTCGCTTGATGCGCTGCATGTCCAACCGAGCCCCGTGCAAAGAAAAGGGCGCACGAATGGCTTCGTGCGCCGGTTCGGTTCAGGTTTACCCTTCGATCCGCATGCCGAGGCGATCCACCAGATCCTTGAACGTGTTGTACTGGGTGCGGATGAAGTCATTGGCTTCTTCCGGGCTCATCACGTCGATGATCGAACCGACCGCTTCCATGCGTGATACGAATTCTTCGTCCCCCGCTGCGGCCTGCATCCATTCGCCCCACTTCGCCGCGACTTCATCCGGCAGGTCCCTGGGACCGGCGATGCCTGTCCAACCCACAAGCTGTTCCAGTTCCGGCTTGCCAAGGTCGGCTGCTGTCGGGGCGTCAAAGCCCACGACCGGCTCCGATGTGGTGACCATCAGCGGCTTGAGCTGGCCATTGGAGACAAAGCTCGCCAAGGCGGAGGAGTTTGTGCACAGAAAGGTCGCCGTCCCCGCCAGAACGGCTGTCGCCGCGGCACCGCCACCGTCCATCGGGATATGCGTCACCTGGTTGAGCGGGTCCTCAACGCCGAAAGCGTCCATCACCATGACCCCGCCCAGGTGCAGGCCGGAGCCAACGCCGGAGGAGGAAAAGCTGACCCCGCCCTCACGCGCCCTGGCGACAAGATCATCCATCGAATTGATGTCTGAATCGGCGGCAACCGCACAGGCAAAGGGGTTGATCTCGTAGACGGTCACATAGCGGAAATCGTCCAGCGTGTAGGGGAGTGTCGCCTTCATCGCCGGGTTGACCGAATGCGACCCGACGCGGGTGAACAGCATCGTGTAGCCGTCCGGCTTTGCGTTCATCGCGGCGACCGATCCGGTGGCACCACCGGCCCCGGTTACATTCGCCATGATCAGCGGCTTGCCGACAACCTTGCCCAGCGGCTCTGCTATCGTGCGCGCAGAAATGTCTGTCGCACCGCCCGCGCCGAAGGGGATGATCATGTTGACAGGACGTTCAGGATATTCCGCCGCTGCTGCCGTCGCGAGCCCGAAGACGAGGGCGCCGACCGCACCGAATTTTGCAAATTTCATCGTTTCCTCCCAAAAACAAATGGCTGATTTCACTCAGCTCGCTGGGTCGACAATCCTGGCGACCTGACGATCCTTGACAAACTCTATTGGTAAGTCAATTTTGTATAAAGCGGAAACTCATTACAATTTCCGAAAGTATTGCTAACGAAAAGCGTAACTCAGATGTCCATCAGAATGTTTCGCACCCTGATCGCGGTGGCCGATCACGGCACGTTCAGTGCGGCGGGTGAGGCCGTGTTCATCACCCATGCCGCTGTCAGCCAGCAGATGAAGGCGCTGGAGGCGCAATGGGACATTGCCCTGTTCGACCGCACCCGGCGCACGCCGGAACTGACCCCTGTCGGTCGCTCCATCGTTGCCCGTGTCCGGGAGATCGTGGCGGCCTATGACAACCTGCTGCCCTCCGTCCTGGGCGATGACGGGCTGCGGGGAAACCTGTCGCTTGGCAGTGTGCCGACGGGGCTGACCAGTTTGATCCCCTTCGCCATTACATCCATCAAGGCCCGTTTTCCCGAACTGCACATCGGTGTCACGCCTGGCCAGACCAAGGAACTGGTCGTGGAACTGGAGCGCGGCATATTGGACGCCGCTGTCGTGACCAAGCCGCATGTGATCCCGCGCAACATGGTCTGGGCCCCGATCGCCGAAGAACCGATGCAGCTTGTGACCTCCCTGAATGTCACCTCCGAAGACCCTTTCGAGATTCTGGCCACATATCCCTACATCCGCTTCACCCGCAAGGCACTGCTGAGCGACATCATCGACAATTGGCTGCAGATGAACCGCATCGTGGTGAAAGACACGATGGAGCTGGAAAACCTGGAAAACATTTCGAGCATGGTGCATGCCGATCTTGGCGTATCCATCGTGCCGCGCCGGTGCGTTCAGCCGCCCAATCCGCTGCCGCTCAGGTACATCCCCCTTGGCAGCGACGCGCCGGTGCGCGAACTGGGGCTGTTGTCGCTGGCGAACACGGTCAAGCTGCGGGTCCTTCAGGAGGTCGAGGCCGAGCTTCTGAATGCTGTCCGCGTTGGTGTCTTCGATCCCTTTCCTGCCGGTGTTGCGGCACCATGAGCCTGTATTTCTTTGTCATCCTCGCCCTTGGCGCCGCAGCGGGCGGGTTCATGAACGGGCTGGCCGGGTTTGGCACCGCGCTTTTTGCGCTGGGGTTCTGGCTGCAGATCATGCCACCGGCCCAGGCGGTGGCCATCGTCGTGGTCATGTCGGTGGTGGCGGGATTGCAGGGTGTCTGGCTGGTCCGCAGGTCGATCACGGATCACCCGCGCCGGCTGGCACGTTTCCTGCTGCCTGCGCTGATCGGCGTGCCGCTCGGGGTGGCGATGCTGTCGATGCTCGAACCCGACATGCTTCGCCTGATCATTGCGGGTTTTCTGATCCTTTATGGCGGGTTCTTCACGCTGCGCTCTTCCCTGCCCCGGCTGGAGCGCCCGACCCCGGTGGTCGACGTGCTGGTGGGCTTTTTCGGCGGCATCCTGGGCGGTGCCGCATCCCTTTCCGGTGCCCTGCCGACCATGTGGTGCGCCATGCGCCCCTGGCCAAAGGCCGAGACCCGCGCGGTCCTGCAGCCCTTCAACGTCTGCGTGCTGGCGCTCGCGGCAATCGTGTTTGCCCTCAAGGGGACCTACACGACCCAGACGATCATTTATGGCGCGGTGGCCCTGCCGACGACGATGATCTTCGCACAGATCGGCATCGCGGTTTTCAAACGCCTTACCGACAACCAGTTCCGCCGCCTGCTGATTGCGATGATGCTGGTGTCCGGGCTGATCCTGATGGCAAGAGTGGTAATGGGATGACCTGTCTTATCGAACGCGTCGAAGTTTTCTGTTACCGGGTTCCCGTGAAAGTGCCCGTCGCAACCTCCTTTGGCGTGATGCGGGACCGACCCGCCGTCTTTGTCAAACTGACAGACAGCACCGGATGCCATGGCTGGGGCGAAATCTTTGCGAACTGGCCCGCCGCCGCTGCGGAACACCGCGCGCAGCTGCTTGTGCAGGACATCTGCGATCTGGTGGTCGGCGCGAATGTCGCCACCGCCGGCGCGCTGTTCGAAAGCCTGACCGCGCAAACCCACATCCGCGCATTGCAGTCGGGGGAATGGGGGCCGTTCCGGCAGGTGATTGCCGGGCTGGACATCGCCCTGCATGACATCTTTGCACGCCATCGCGGCCTGCCTCTGGCGCAATTCCTCGATGGTGGCGCTGCCGCAGAGGTGCCGACCTATGCCAGCGGCATCGCCATCGGCGCGGCGGCGGAGCTGATCGCCAGATCCCGCGCGGTGGGTCACAACGCCTTCAAGGTGAAGATCGGCTTTGACGGCGCGCGCGATATCGACGCCTTGCGCGCCCTTGCGGACGGGCTGGATGATGGCGAGCGTCTGATGGCGGATGTCAACCAGGCCTGGACCGTCACCGAGGCGCTGTCACATGCGGCTGCAATAGATGCGCTGGGGCTGCAATGGCTCGAAGAACCGATCCGCGCCGATCTGCCCGCCGGTGATTGGCAAGCCCTGGCAGACGGCTTTGCCACGCCCCTGGCCGCCGGCGAGAACATCACCGGCAACAGCGGGTTCGAGACCGCCATCGCTGCCGGTCATATCTCTGTGGTGCAGCCGGACATCGTGAAATGGGGCGGGATCAGCGGCTGCGGCGCGGCTGCGCTGCGGACAAGGGATGCCGGGCTGCGCTATTGTCCGCATTTCCTGGGCGGCGGGATCGGCCTGATCGCTTCGGCCCATCTGCTGGCGGCTGTCGGAGGCGACGGCTTGCTGGAGGTGGATGTGAACCCCAACCCCCTCCGCGATGCCTTTGAGGGCGCGCGGCTGCGCGATGACGGCAATTTCACCATCGGCACGGCACCGGGGCTTGGCATCGACGCCTTGCCAGCAGAACTGTCGCAATACCAAACCTTATCGCTTGAGCGGCGGGCTTAGATCACCTCGTCCGACCGATCATCCGTCTCACCATAGCGTTTCAGCGTGGCCGGGCGGGTGCCCTCGTAGATCTTGTCGAAATTCTGCGAGATCTTCGCATTCTCCCGCTCGAACAGGCAATCGCCGTTCTTGTCCGAGGCGACGATGAAGGGCCCCATCTCCTTGCACCTGATGACCCACATGGCCTGGGCAAGGCCCAGTTCCTCGTTCCAGTGGACGGCCTCGACGTTCTCGACCCCGCGGCCGAGCAGGGCACCGGTGCCGTAGCCGACCGTGGACAGGTAAATCGCACCATTGGGAACGAAGTAGGACTTGTAGTCCTTCGACGACATCCCGCCCTTGCCGATGATCAGCTTGGCACCCGATTTTTCCATCCATTCCGGCAACCACTTGGAAAAGCGGAAGGACGCGGTGGCGGTCACCGCCCCCATCTCGAAACTGCCGTCGGCGTTGATCCGGGCGGCAGGCGAACAGTGAAAGTTCGCAGCCGAATCGCGCGGCAGTTCCATCGGGATGTTGGCCTTTTCCTCCAGCGCGCGTTTGTAGACGCCTTCGCGGGCGGTATACATCAGCCCGTCCAGATAGACGATGTCGCCCAGTTGCAGGTCATCCAGCGCTTCTTGCGTGGGCGTGGTGCTCAGGCGGATCTTACGTGGGCTCATGAGGGGCCTCCGGGGTCAGGATTTCGGTCATTCCGCGGCCTCCATCGCCGGGGCGTCCCATTCCACCGTTTCGCGGCGCTGGTAGTCGGTGAACCAGTCGGGATCGGTGCGGTATTCCACCCGCCCGTCGGGGAACACGCGGGCAACGGCCCGGCGTGACGACAGGCAGAAGGCGTGAACCGACATCTGCATCCCGCCGGTGTGGCAATAGCCCACCTCGATATTGCAATCGACGACCATGGATTTGCCGACGAAACCCATCGCCCCCATGCCGATGGAATTGCCCAGCTCCTTGAACTCCCGCTCCAGCCGGGCGATTTTCGGATCGGAGTTTTCGCTGCCGACCGTGCGCAGGCAGGCGGCGCGTTTGCCCAGTACCATGCAGGTATCCTTGCAGCCGCCCAGCCCGATGCCGATGATGGCAGGCTGGCAGGCCAGCCCCCGTTTGCCAAAGGCAATGAGGCTGTCGAGGTAGAACCGCCTGATCCCCTCGATCCCGTCGGAGGGGAAAAGCATCCGGTAATCGGTGCCGAACAGCCCGCCCTTGTGGACGGTGATCAGGTCGATCCATTCGCCGCCCGGTTCATAGCCATATTCGATCTCGGGCGCGCCGATGCCGACGTTGTTGTTGTGATCGGTGCGCCACAGCGGATGGACCCGATTGGGCCGCAACGGCACGCCGTTGGTCGCATTCGCCGTGGCGCGGCGCAGTGCGGCTTCCAGCGCGATGGGTCCGCCCTCGATCCGGGTGTCGTTGCCCATCTTGACGTACCAGCGCGGCGTACCGGTATCGCCGCACATCGCGCGGCGGTCCTCCTTGGCGGCTTCGTAATTCTCAAGCATCGCCTGCAGCACGAAAGAGGACAGATCGCCGTCCTCCACCTCGGCGGCGGCCTTGAGACCGTCGAGGTAATCCTGCGGGATTTCGATGGCGGCCTTGTCCATCAGGGTTTCCGCGGTCTTCTGGATGATGTCTATCGGGATCATTCGGCAGCCTCCACCAGGGATAGGGGTTCGTTTTCGGGCAATATCGTCTCGCCCGGTCTGACAATCGTGAACTGAACGTCCTCGCGGCTGACATCGAGCGTATCGCCTGTCTGCCGCGCCACGGTGAAATAGCTGCTTTCCATCGCGCCGCTGTCGGGAAAGTCCTCGCGGAAATGTGCGCCACGCGAGTTTTCCCGCGCCAGCCCCGCTTTCGCGATGACCTCCGACACTTCGCAGAGCGAGGCCATGTTCAGCCAGTCATGCCAGGTCAGGTTGAAGGCCAGGTTGTCACCCGCCACGCCGGCCTGCAACAGTTCGTCGTGGATATCCGCGATCCGGGTCAATCCGCGCGCCAGGCCGGTTTGCGTGCGCATGACGCCCACATCCTCCCACATTGCGTCCTGCAACTTGTCGCGCAAGGGCTGGATCGGGGCGACCTTGTTCGACAGGGGCCGCAGCGCGCGGGCGATTTCTGCCTCCAGCACCGTCTCGTCCGGGTCACGGAGCGCGCCCATGCGCCGGATGTCCGCGCCCATCACATCACCCGCAACGCCACCGTAGACCGTGGAATTTGCCACGCCGTTGCCACCGAGGCGGTTGGAACCATGCGCGCCCCCCGCGTCCTCGCCCGCGACGTAAAGCCCCTCCATCGCCGTGCGCGTGTCGGGGTCGACCACGACGCCGCCCATGAAGTAATGCGCGGTCGGCACCACCTCCACCTTGCCGGCGGCCAGATCGAAACCGCTGTCGGCGCAGCGCTTGACCATACCGGGAAATTTCGCGCGCACGTTTTCCGGGCCAAGGTGCGACATGGAGATATAGACGCCGCCGTGTTCGCTGGTGTTCGACTTGCGCATCTCGGCAAAGATGCCACGGCTGACCACATCGCGCGTGGCCCGCTCGCCCTTTGGGTCGTAGTCGAACATGAAGCGGTTCTCGGCCCTGTTGAGCAATTGCCCCCCCGCCCCGCGCAGCCCTTCTTCCAGCACCGTGCCGGTCATCTTGGTGTGGTCCCCGGCCAGCAGGCCGGTGGGGTGGAATTGCACCATCTCCATGTCCCGCAGGGGCAGGCCCAGGCGCAGGGCCATGGCAAGACCGTCCATCGTCTTGTCGCCGCTGGGGGTGTGGTACTTGTACATGGTCGGCCCGCCGCCGGTGCCCATCATCACGGTCTTGGCCCGCACGAAGCGGAACCTGCCGCTGCGCATGTCGATCATCAGAACCCCGGCCAGCGCGCTGCCGTCCGCTGTCGGGACAAGACCAATCGCCCGATGTTCCTGCAACTTCTCCACCGGGCGGGACAGGACCTGCTCCATCAGCCGGTTGATGATCTCGATCCCCGTGAGGTCGCCCTTGTGCACGGTGCGGTCCGCCGTCTGCCCGGCAAAGGCCTTCTGGTGCAGCGACCCGTCCGGGTTGCGGTCGAAGAAACAACCGATCTCGTTCTCCAGCTCGCGGATCCGCACCACCGCCTGTTCGCAGAGCTTCCAGGCCATATCCTGATTGGGCAGCCATTTGCCGCCGTTGATCGTGTCCATGAAGTGCCGCTCAACGGTATCGCCACCGCCCAGCGCCACGTTGTAGCCGCCCTGCACCATGCGGGTGCATCCGCATTTCCCGATCAGGCCCTTCACCGCGATTGTGATCTTCGTCCCCGGCGGGGCACTTTGCTGGGCGTGCAGGGCGGCGAACATGCCCGCGCCGCCCGTACCCAGGATGAGGATATCGGTATCATGTCTCTCGATCTGCATCAGATGGCCCTCATCAGGAAAACGCCCGCAATCAGCGTCGACGCGGCAACCGCACCGGCGGCGGCGGTCTTCTGGCCCGATGTCCAGGGCAGCCATTCCAGCGCCATCAGGCGCAGGCCACCGAACAGATGCGCGGCCAGCAGGAAAACCAGGCCGAACTCGGCGATCTTGACGATGCCCATCTCGCTCCAGCGCAGGAACCCGTCGAGGTGTTCCGGCTGGTTCAGCGCATAGGACAGCACCCAGAAATGCACCGGCAGGAACAATGCCAGCGCCACACCGGACAGGCGGTGCAACAGGTAGGCGACCCAAAGGGTATGGTTCCGGTAGCCGCGCCTCATCTCGTCGTCACCCCGTGAACAGCCAGCATGCCAAGGACCAGCAGCAGGGCGAAAATGGCCCAGGCCGCCGCATTCAGGGCGCCGCCCCGCAGGCCCATCCATTCCGACAATACCGTGCGCAGGCCAATCGCCCCATGCACGGACACGGCGGCGACAAATGTGCCATAGACCGCGAACCAAAGGATGCTGCCCTTTGTGCGGCCAAGGATTTCGGCGGCGGACAGCCCGCCCTGGATGGCATAGATCATCACACCGATATGCAGCAGCACCAGCGGCGCCATGATCAGCGCCGAAATCCGCTGCGCCATATAAAGACCAAGCGTCATCAGGAGCGCCTCCTGAAGAAATTGCGTGCGGTTTCGCGCTTCAGGCCGGCGATGGCGTTCATCGGGTTCAACGCGTTCGGACAATGCACCGCGCAGCTGCCCTGGCTGTGGCAATTGTGGCAACCGCCAACACCCGACACCGCGTCCAGCACCGCCTGTTTGTCCGCGTTCTTGCTGTCGTTGTAGACGCTCCAGGCCCGTTGCAATGCGGCGGGGCCGAGGAAATCGGGATTGTTCGCCACCGTGTCGCAGGCGGCATAGCAGACCGAACAATTGATGCATTCGATGCCCGCCGCACTCTCGACCCGCGCCTCCGCCGCAGGGTCGAGTGCCTCGATCGGGTCGTTGCGGGTCAGGGTCGGGTGGTGGACCCCTTCCGCCGCGACCCATTTATCGAAGAAAGGGTCCATATCGGTGGCCAGATCCTTGATCACCGGCAGGTTGCGCAGCGGCGCGATTTCCATGTGGCCGTCCACCAGCACCTTCTTGACATGGGTCCGGCAGGTCCAGCGCGGCGTGCCGTTCACCATCATTGCGCAGGATCCGCACATGCCGACACGACAGGCGTAGCGATAGCTCAGGGTCGGGTCGGCGTATTGCTGGATCCAGGCGACCACATCCAGCACGGTCTGGTTGTCCTCGACCTTCACTTCAAAGGGCTGAAAGGACCCCACGGCGTCGCCGCGCCAGACCGAGACAGACATATGGGTTTCATTGGCCAAGCGTCTCTCCATCGGTTGCAGGGTGGTTCCGTGGCAATATAGATGATTGTTTTTCTAACAAAAAGGAATAAAGACTTACCTGTTTCTTAAGATTTGATTACATTAACGCAGCCTTTTCAATTGCTTGCCGGCCGCTATGATCGCCCCTGAAGTCCAGGGAGGAACCGCATGCTGATGCTGTACGACACCGGGGAAACGGCCGCATCGCCCGTCCATATCGCTGCGGCCAGCGGCGGCCTTTCCGGGCATAATGGCGCAGCGCGCGCTGATGGCGACACACCCTGCTGTGCAACCGGTGCTGACGTCTGATGAGTGACCACCTCTCTGCCCTCCTCGCCGCGCGCTTTTCCGATGCGCGGCAGGTCCCATCGGACCTGGAGCGGGTTTCATCCCTGCAGGCCATTGCCGGACGGGGCTCTTGCCGGTCGTTCGAACCTGATCCTGTCCCCCTCGAAACGCTCAGAACGCTTGGCGCAATCGCCCTTGCCTCGCCGTCGAAAAGCGACCTGCAACAGCGCGACATCGTGATCGTTGATGATGCGGAACAGAAGTCACGGCTGCTGGCTCTTGTCTCTGACCAGGCGTGGACGGCGCAGGTGCCCTCGCTTGTGGTCTTCTGTGCCAACAACCGCCGCCAGCGTCACCTGCATGAGATGCAGGGGCTCGACTTTGCCAACGATCATCTCGACGCGTTCTTCAACGCCAGTGTGGACGCGGGCATCGCGCTGGCAAGTTTCGTCATCGCAGCGGAGGCGGCGGGCCTCGGCTGCTGCCCGATCAGCACGATCCGCAACCGGGCGGCAGAGGCAAGCGATATTCTGGGGCTGCCGGACCACGTGTTTCCCGTTGCCGCGCTGGCCATCGGCCGACCCGCTGCTGCCCCCCGGATCAGCCCCCGCCTGCCCCTGCGGGCGACGCTTCACCTGGACCGTTTCAGCGAGACGACAACCGCAGACATCGCGGCCTACGACGCGGAGCGCGCCGCCGTGCAACCCTATGCAAATCAGCGCCGCACCGACCTTTACGGCACCAGCGACAGCTACACATGGTCAATGGACAAGGCCCGTCAATACAGCCTGCCGGAACGGAAAGGCTTCGCGCAGTTCATCCGCGGCAAGGGTTTCCGCCTTGATTAATGCGCAGCGCCGCTCGGGGCGGGCAGGCCTTCGATCAGCACGTTGACACAAGCGGGTTTGCCGCTTTGCACCGCGCGTTCCAATGCCTCGTCAAGCCCGGCAAGCTCTGTCACATATTCCCCGTGCGCGCCAAGCCCCCTGGCGGCCAGATCATAGCGCGCCCTGCTGAGCCCGCAGCCGATCAGCCGTTCGGGGCCGTATTCGCGCAGCTGGATCTGATGTTCGGCGTTCCAGCGCTCGTCATTGCCGATCACCGCGACAAACGGCAGCCCAGCGCGCGCTGCCGTCTCGAACTCGGCAAAGTGGAAACCAACCGTGCCGTCCCCCATCAGCGCAAAGATCGCGGCATCCGGCGCTGCGGCGCCGGCGCCCAGAGCATAACACAGCCCGCCCCCGATCGCCCCGGAAATCCCGTTGATCACCCGGCGCTCCGCCCGCGTGGCGGCCTGCGCCCATTGGCCGAATTCACCACCATCACAGATCAGCACGGCCTGCGCCGCGCTGTCGATCTGCCGCTGCACGGCGGCGCATAATTCCGCAGGGGTGATCCGCCCCGAAGGCACCGTGTCGGTGGTGCTGAACCCGCGCCGTCCCAGATGCGCCGCCACATCGGCCCGCCAATGGTCGTGCCCTCCCTGCCCGGCCTCGATCAGAACACCGAGACTGTCCCGGGGATCAGCGGCGAAACAGGCGGCCAGCCGATTGCCAAGATTGCGATGCGCCCGGTCCCGCTCTGCCGTGCCGGCCTGAACAACCATCCAGCGGCAATCGGCATGGAACGCCCCTGCGCCGCCAAACCCGAGGGTAAAGTCGATCCGCTTGCCCAGGGCAACGACAAGGTCGGCCTGCCCCAGCGCCTTGCCGATGTCGCCAAGCGCCGGGTCCTTCAGGCCGCGCGGGCTTTCCATCACCACAACGGGCGCGCCAAGGGCCGCTTCCAGCGCCTCCAGCCTGCCCGGGTTGCGTGTGGCATTCATCGCCGGGCCGCAGATGATCAGGGGCCGCGCCGCTCCGGCGACGGCCGCCGCAATCGCCGCCGCATCGGAGACCGACAAACCCATCGGTTCTTTCGTGACCGCGCGGGGCACATCGACATCGCCCACATCCGCCTCGACCAGGTCAAAGGGCAGCGCCATATGCACCGGCCCCGACCGCCCCGAAAGCGCGACCCGCAAGGCACGCGCCGTCTCAACGCCGAAATCCGCCGCGCGGGTCGGACGGAACGACAACTTGGTCACCGGCGCTGTCATCGGCACCTGGTCAAGCTCCTGGAAAGCGCCTTTGCCATCCTGACCGATGGGAGAATCGCCGGTCAGCAGCAGCACCGGCGTCTCTGATTCAGAGCAGGTGAACAGCGGCCCCAGCGCATTTGCCGCCCCTGCCCCCGCAGTCACCAAGGCCACGCCCACGGTTCCGGTCAGCTGCGCATAGGCCTCCGCCATGAACACCGCCGCTGCCTCGTGACGGGTATGGACAATCTCTATCCCGGCATCGAAACAGGCGTCGAAGATCGGCATGATCTGGTTCCCCGACAGCGCGAAGATGCGGGTGATACCGGCGGATGCCAGCGTTCTTACCAATAGATCTGCACCGCGCCTCATGTTCTCTCTCCCCGTGATCAATGCCGCCGCGACCTGAACCTATCCTTCCCGCCCCGTCCATCCCCTTTATGGCGGCCCCTGCCGCAAGGGCCCCTGAGGGCATGAAGAACTCACAAAGTCCCGATCACCCGAATAATGCCTTCGACAGCGGGTAGAGGTGAAATTGCACCGTGACACTGGTGCTATGGCAGCTTCTGCCTTGGCAAGCTGCGCTGAATGGAGGGGCACCCGGGCTCAAGCTCCGATATCGGCCATGCGCGACTGAACCGGTCGCACCGCGGCCCCGGCATGGTACGGGCCACATGCAGCACCGATGAACGACAGCGCGGGAGTGCCTGATCGTTGCTCACCGGGCGGTTCGCGCCGCGTTGTTCGCATCAGTCATGTTCCGAGGTGCGTCTCGATCTTCGAGGTCTTCCCACCAGCTTCCCAACGCGTCGATCAGCGGCACCAGATCATGTCCGTCGGCAGTCAGATCATATTCCACCCGCAGCGGGTAGCCGCTGAATTCCGTGCGCTGAACGATCCCCGCATCCTCCAACTTCCTCAGCTCCAGTGCCAGCATCTTATGGGAAATCGTCGGGTTGTCGCGGCGCAGATCGCTGAACCTCCTGGTGCCCGACTTCAAGTAATAGATGAGCAGCGTCGGCCACCGGCCGCTCAGGACTTGCATGACCTCTTCGATCGGGCATCGCGACACAAGATTTTTCATTGGGACCTCATGGTTACAAAAAGGTGCGTAATTTACCCCGGAGTACATGGCGGTATGTTTCGGGTTCGCTGCGCAGCGTGATGACATGAGATTACGGAGTATAAATCATGGAACCGATTCTACTTTATGGCTTCCCGTCTGGAAGCTCCATGGGGCTTGTCGCAGCGCTCGAATGGCTGGCGAAACCCTACCGTCTTTGCCGTGTCGATATGTTCGGTGAGATGCGCGACCCATCCTATCTGCGCATCAATCCTCGGGTTGAGACGCCGGTCCTCATCACCGACAACGGCGACGTACTGACTGAAACGCTGGCGATAGCATCATGGCTGGAAGCCAGGGATTCCAGGCGCAGCATCAGTTTTGACCCGCTGTCGAGAGAAGCCGACCGGATGCATCAGTTGATGGCCTTCATCAACACCGGCTTTACAGGATCTTTCGGACCGCTTTGGGCGGCCATGGAAACGGCTGACATGAATCAGGCGGTAGGATCTGCACTCAGTGAGTGGGGTCGGGACAATGTTTTCGAACGTCACGACAAGCTCGAAGAGATGATCGGGGACAGCAGGTTCCTGATCGCGGATCACCCTACGCTGGCTGACGCCCTCTTGGTCGGTGTCGCTCGTTGGCTCGATTTCCACGAACTGGCTGACAAAGGCCGCTGGCCAAAACTTGCGGCTGTTCGCGCACGAATTGAAGCGCATCCGGCTGTCATCTACGCGACCGCTCTTGAGAACGGGGATATGAACCCGGGGAGCGGCGCCTGTCTGGGCCACATCAATCTCACCGAGGTCATTGAGCGGTTTGGTAGCTAAACGCCACGAGCGCGGGCTGAGAAACGTCATCAGCCCGCGCTCAACACCGGCGCCGCGCAACTGCGACGCGAGGGTGGCGAATTTGCTGAATCATGCCAGTGGGCCGCGCCAGGCAATTCCGACCTAAGTGCCAAGCATCTCTGACCCAAACCAGACTTTGGGCGTGGTATGGGTCAAGGACGGGTGAGCGGACGGAGCGGACATTCGAGCCCTAATCTCGGTCAGGTGCTCCTAATGGGAAGAAGGATCGAAAGGGACGCGCCTCGTCGACGACGCGGGCCACCGAGGGGCGGGACAGAAGCCGTGCCCGGTAGGCGGCGAGCGCGGAGCAACGCTCTGGAATCGGATGAACCCAGTCACCATAGAAAAGCGCCGGAGCTGCTGCGCAATCGGCAATCGTGAAACGACCACAGGTCGCCCATTCCGTGTCTCGCAGACGTGGTTCCATCCAATCATAGCAGCGGTCTATAAGCACATGCGCATCGGCAACGCCACGGGGATCACGCTCATCTTCGCCACGCAGGGCGTCACCGACGATCCGTTGCGTCTGCGCATGGATATAGTCATCGAACACATCCGCGATCATGCGAGCCTCCAGCGCTTCGCGGACATCTTCGGGAACCATCGGCGGCGCGTCGCCGTGAAACAGGTCGAGATATTCGACCACAGCGTTGCTTTGAGTGACTTCCCGGTCGCCATCGACCAGCGCCGGAAACTGCCCGGTGGGGGAAAGGGCGGCCATGCGAGCGGCGTTCTCCGGGTGATCGGGGTCGACCATTCGGAAGTCGAAGGCGACGCCGCGCTCGTATAGAGCGATCAGCGGTTTCCAGACAAAGGAGGCAAAGGGATGCCCATAGAGCGCAAGGGTCATTGAAGAATCTCCAGCGATTGAAGCGTGGCCTCGATCATGTCGAACTGGATTCCGGTGCCGTGACGGCGGTCTGCGGTGCCGTCCTTTCCATCCAGGAACACAATCTGTTCGGTGTAGGAGACGCAGGTCTTGTCGCCGTCTGCGTCAAGTTCCAGGCTTGACAGCGTCACGGAATGAAAGCTGCCGGAATGGTGAAGGTCGTAGTCATACACAAGCCGTTTGGCCGGTTCGATGACATGGAAACGTGCCTCGAACAGTGTTTCCAGACCGCTTTCGTTGAAACGCCCCTGCAGGACTTCCTGACCACCGGCGCGAAAATCCATCGAACGGCGCATCAGGGTCCATTTTTCGGCCGGGCCGGTGAACCACTGCGCCTTGATCTGCGGATCGGACCATGCGCTGAACACGCGGTCTGGCGGTGCCGCCCACAGTCGTTTCAGTGTAAATGTCCCATGGAATAAGCGATTTTCGGTCATGTCTCATCTCCCTTGGAGGATTGGCCTGAACCGTCAGCCATGTCTGTTGTTTCGTTGCTTTCGAGCAATTCTCCGAGCCGGTCAAAATGCCCTTCCCAAAGCTGGCGACGTTCGCTCAACCAGATTTCGACGCGCAAGACAGCTTCGCTGGAAATCCGGCATTCGCGCACCCGGCCGCGTTTTTCCGTTACAACCAGTCCACTTGCCTCCAGCACCTGAACGTGCTGATGGATCGCGGAAAGGGATGTGTCGTAGGGCTTGGCCAGGTCACTTACGGAGGCCGGTCCGCGTGAAAGATGATCAAGGATCCCGCGCCGCGTTGCGTCAGAAAGTGCGTGGAACGCCATATCAAGTTGTTTGGAATGCTCAACCATACGCTTAAGTTATAGCGCGCCTGACAAAAGTCAAGTGTCCACTTAAGTGTTGATCCGTTGAAACCTCCCCTCAAAGCAGACCTTCACTGCAGTTTTCACGAATGACCGCTGCCCCTGCCCCGTCCTTCGGCGGTCACGCCGCGATCCGGGTCAGCGATGTGACGTAAAAGCCAATTTCGTCTGACGTCTTACAGGGGGGCAGTGGCGGACCGAGGAGGATTCGAACCCCCGACCCCTTGATTCGTAGTCAAGTACTCTATCCAGCTGAGCTATCGGTCCACTGTCGGGCGGTTTAGTGGCCTGCGCGGGGGTTTGCAAGCCCCAGTTTTGACCTGTGGCGGATTTCCTGGCGGTGTCAGACGGCGGCGTCGCCCTTGGGCAGGCAGACCGCAAAACATGTGCCGGTTTCATCGCTGCTCAACAGGGACAATTGCCCGCCGTGGCCGCGCACCAGTTCCGCCGCGATGGCCAGGCCCAGTCCGGTGCCGTCCTTGCGGGTGCCGCCCTGGAACGGCTTGTACAGAAAAGTGCGCGCCTTGGGCGGCAGGCCGGGGCCGGTATCGGCCACCTCGATGTTCCAGCTGGTTTCGTTTTCGGTTGCCCGCAGGATGATTTCACCCCCCGTCCCGGCCGACATCAGCGCCTGCCGGGCATTGCGGGTCAGGTTGCTGAGCACACGGTAGAGATGTTCGGGGTCTGCGCGCACCTTCAGGCCGGGGGCGACATCGGCAACAAAGCTGATCTGCGTGCTCTGGGTCGCCAGGCGTTCGTTCTCGATCACCTCTTCGACCAGTTCGGCAAGCGGCACCATGGTCAGGGTCGGCCCCGGTTCTTCCGCCTTGCCGAAGGCCAGGGTACTTTCGCACAGATGGACCGCGCGGGTGATCGACCCCACCAGCTTGGGCGCCAGCCGTTTGACCGCCGGATCCTCCGAGGTTTCGATGCGATCGGTAAAGAGCTGCGCTGTGGTCAGGATATTGCGCAGGTCGTGGCTGATCTTGCTCACCGCCGCGCCAAGCTGCGCCAGCCTGTCCTTCTGCTTCAGCGCCTGGGTCAGCTCCGTCTGCAGCGTGCGCAGGGCGACTTCGGCTTCGCGCAACTCGGTCACGCCCGCCTTGGGTTCGATGATGCGGCGGGCGTCCTCGGGGGCTTCGGCATAGCGCTGGATATGACCCACCACGCGTTTCACGGGTTTGAGGAACATCGCCCGGATGGTCAGGAAGAGCAGGGTCGCGGTGATTGCCGAAATCACTGCCGAGAGAATCAGGATGCGCAGGCCATAGTCGATCATCGCCATGCGCAGCGGTGCGGTTTCCATCGTGATCTCGATCAGAAGCCCCGCATCCCGGACCGGTGCCCCGATGACACGGATCACTTCGTTTTCACGCCGGAAAAGGCGCATCACCGCATCCCGGATCAATGTCATCGCGGTGGCGTTGCGCAGATCGAAGGTCTGCGAGATCGCCTGCGGCATCTCGGAAGACAGCATGAGCTGGCGCACCGCGTCACGGCGCAGGACAACGTTGAACACCTCTGCCGTTTCCAGCAGTTCCGCCTCAAGCGCGGGGTCCAGCATATCGTCCGCCAGAAGCGCCAGCGAGGCGATCTGCGCCCGCTCCAGCCGCTGCAGCATGTAATCCTCGCGGAACCGCGCGATGGAGGGCACGAAGATCAGCACTTCGGCCACCATGACAAAAACACTTGTCAGGATCAGCAGGCGGCCGGACAGGGAATTCAGCATGCCTGCGTCACCCCCATGGGACGGCGGGCGGACTGTCGCGCCCCGGCGCGCAGGCCCCCGTTGTCACGGCACACATCGCTGAACAAACCGCACCACCCGCTTTACAAGATCGCTTTCGAACAGGCGCGGGCTGAAATAGGCCCCCGCCGCACGTTTGTTGACTTCACCGATTGTCGGATAAGGAGCCACCATGGCTGCAATCTGGCTCATTTTCATGCCGTTTGCCAGAGCCAGCGCCCAAAGGCCGATCAGTTCTCCCGCCTGATGGCCGACAATGGAGGCGCCCAGGGGCCTGCCCTTGACCACCATGACCTTGATGAACCCTTTGGTCTTGCGCTCCGCCAGGGCGCGGTCGTTGTGTTCATAGTGGAACCGGACCACTTCCAGCCTGTCGCCGTGTTTTTCCCGCGCCTCGGCCTCGGTCAACCCGACCTGCGCCAGTTCCGGGTCGGTATAGGTCGCCCAGGGAATATGGGAAGTCTTTGCCCGAGACGGCAGGCCAAACAGCATGGATCTGATGATCACCCCGGCATGATAGCCTGCCACATGGGTGAATTGCAGCCCGCCGGCCACATCTCCGATGGCATAGACCTTGCGGTTGGTGGTGCGCAGCGATGCATCCACCTTGATCCCGCCTTTGGCCGGTTCGATCCCGGCCTTGTCGAGATCCAGCTTGTCGGTATTGGCCTTGCGCCCCACCGCGATCAGCAGATGAGAGCCCTTGAAGATCCGGCCATCCTTGGCCTCGACCTCGATCTTGCCCGCCGTGCCGCGCACTTCGGCGGCGGTGGCGTTTTCCTCGATCACCACGCCCTCGTCGCGCAGGGTGTCCAGCACGACGCGGGCGGTTTCCGGGTCGTCCTTGCCCAGCGCCTTCATCCCTTCGATCACGGTGACCTTGCAGCCCAGACGCAGATGGGCCTGGGCCATTTCCATCCCGATGGGGCCCCCGCCGATGATCAGCAGATGTTGGGGTTTCTCGCGCAGTTTGAACAGGGTTTCATTGGTCTCATAGGGGACCGTATCGAGACCCGGAATCGGCGGCACCAGCGGCGATGATCCGGTGGCGATCACGATGCGCCGGGCCTTGATCACCGTATCGCCTGCCTGCACCTCGTCGCGGGAAATGAAGCGCCCATAGGCGCGGATCACCTTGACGCCCAGGCCTTCGAAGCGTTCCTGGCTGTCCACCGGGGCGATCTGCGCGATCACATCGGCGACGTGATCCTTGGCGGCGGCGTAATCCACGGTGCCGGGGGCGTTGGCCACGCCATATGGCGCCGCGTGACGCTGCGCATGGGCCGCCTTGCCGCTGGCGATCAGCGCCTTGGAGGGCACGCAGCCGTAGTTCAGGCAATCGCCGCCCATTTCATGGCCTTCCAGCAGGACCACATCTGCCCCCATCTGGACCGCACCCGCCGCGACGGACAGGCCGCCTGAGCCTGCGCCGATAATCAGAATGTCCGTCTTGATCCGGTTCATTTCAATACATCCTTCCGGCCCGTGGCCCATTTGAGTGCGGCGGGCAGCAGGGACAATGCGCAGAGCCCGAGGATGGGGAACAAGATATGCGGCTCGAAGATGATGCCAAGGTCCGGCGTTTCTCCGCGCGCGAAAACCGCGCCGAGCCCTGCGCCGACGGAGGTATAGACAACAGCCCCCGGCATGATCCCGAAGAAGGTGGAGACCACAAAGCGATACAGCGGCACCGCCAGCAGGGCCGGGATCAGATTGGCGACAAAGAAGGGCACCGCAGGGACAAGGCGGATGAAGAACAGCATCGACCATTGGTTTTCGTCCAGGCCCTTGCCGATCCTGGACACCAGCCCCTCGGAAGCCTCCAGCCGCGCCTTGAGCACCTGCCCCAGCCCCATGCGCGCGGCAAGGAAGATCAGGGTTGCGCCGATGGTGGCAGCTGTCACGTTGAACCCGGTCCCCAGGACGGTGCCGAACAGGAAGCCCCCGGTCAGGGTGGCGATCGTGGCCCCCGGCAGGGAAAAGGCGACAATCGCCACATAGGCGGCCATGAACAGCAGCGCAGTTACCAGGTAATTGCTGTCCCGGAAGGTGATCAGCGCCTCGCGGTTGTCGCGCAGCGTGTCGAAGCTGAGGTAGTCGCGCAGCGTGAAGGCACCGATCACCGCCGCGACGGCAATCGCAATCAGGGGCACAATGCGCGCCCGCTGCGATCCGGTGTGTTTTCCGTCGGCCCTGTCCGCCATTTCCGTCTCTCCGCCGCAACCGGCCTATCTGCCTGCCTCACAGATGATCCGGAACCCGGCCCGCGCCTAGCCCTATCACGGCCCCTTGAACCAAGGTGTGCTTTTCGGGGGTCTTTCGTGAAAGATCGGCCTGAATTGAAATATATACCAGCCGCGACGGATAAATTGTTGCAAGAGAGGGGGGAAAACCCGCTTGCAGGGTTTGACTTGCCCGCGCATCCTGACTAGAGAGCGGGTCTGAATTGACGTGACGGGCCGAATCTGCGCCCCGAATGACCTATTGGAGATCGACGCGATGAAACGCACCTATCAACCTTCGAACCTTGTCCGCAAGCGTCGTCACGGGTTTCGTGCGCGCATGGCCACCAAAGCGGGCCGCAAGATCATCAACGCACGCCGCGCCCAGGGCCGGAAGTCGCTGAGCGCGTAAACCGCGCAGCGCCTTGCAAAGCATGACACCGCCGGAGGCCCCCGTGGATGGCAGCACTGCCAATCCGGGGAACAATCCTCCGGCGGTTTCTTTGCGTCTGCAGGTGCTGAAGAACCGCGCCGATTTTCTGCGCGCCTCCCGCGCCAGCCATGTCGCGATGCCCGGTTTCGTTGTGCAGATGCGCCGGCGCAAGCCGGATGAAACAGCCGATCCGGATGTCATTCGCGTGGGGTTTACCTGCTCCAAGAAGGTCGGCAATGCCGTGGCCCGCAACCGGGCAAAACGACGCCTGCGGGAAATCGCGCGTCTGTCCCTGCCAGCGATGGGGCAGCGGGGACATGATTATGTGCTGATCGGCCGGCGCGGGGCCACCGCCACCCTGCCCTTTGCGCAAATGCAGTCCGACTTCGCCCGCGCCCTGGGCAAGCTGCACCGGCCGCCCGCGTGACCGCCCTTGCCCGCATCCTGGCGCTGCCTGTGCGCGCCTATCGGCTGGTTTTCAGCCCCTGGGTCGGGTTCAACTGCCGCTATCAGCCAACCTGCAGCGCCTATGCATTGGAAGCGCTCGAAACCCATGGGGGGCTGAAGGGCAGCTGGCTGGCACTGCGCCGGATCTTGCGCTGTCACCCCTGGGGGCGCAGCGGCTATGATCCCGTGCCGCCCATGTCGCAGGACCACGGGCCGCACTGAGGTCTGAGCCTGCCACCTGCCGCCATGCCAACGGGATCGGGAGAGCTTCGACGCCCGCTGTCAACGACCCACGGCCTGTCCCACCTGCTGAGCCGTGCGGCCCCCCGTGACACCCTCCCGTGGAGACATGTCAAAAATGACATGTCATCATTTGCAGGACTGTCGGTATGAACTGACGCCAACGCGCAAGGGCAAACGGCATCTGTAGCGCGCCGCAATACCGCGCGCCTGCCCCATCCGCTCAACACGCTGAAATATATTGTTTACAGCGTCCCGCCTTTAACCTGATACACCCAATATCGCCACCGTCCCGAGAGCGCGAAGCGCGGCAGGGTATCGGCGATTCAAGTTTAAGGCGGGGCGCCCTAAATGGCCTCCGGCTGGTTCAAATTCACCAAAAAGCCGTTCCAGGACTGCAGCCCTACGCAGCCTCACACGCCCCTCATGCCTTCAACACCGCGTCCCCGTTGGTGATCAGCCGGGTCGGCATATCCGCCGCCGCCGTTCCCGCAAGCGTCAGCGCCACATCCTTGAAAAATCCATCATCGCCGAAATAGAAACGATGCGAAATCTGCGCCCCCTTTTGGGGAAAGGCCGCATAACGCTGCGTGGCATCGACATCGACCTGATCCTTTTCCACCAGATCAGGCAGCCCTTTGCGCCCGGCGCGCCTGCGGCCACCGTTGATGAAATCCCCCGACAATTGCAGCACCGCATCATTGCCGTTGTAATAATTCGTCAGGCGGTTGGACCGACGGTCCATCACCAGACTGCCCCATGCGCCCTTGCGCATCCATTCCACATCCACATCCGCCGCCGCAAAAATCGCCTGATCCACATCCCATTTGCGCGCGCCGGGCGCATCACCGACACCGGAGAACCCGCGCAAGGTCAGGTACGCGCCCATCGAATGGGCCAGCACATGCAGCTTGAACCGGGGGTTTTCATTCAGGAAAAGACCGATCGTTTCCGTCACCAGGTAGGGCGCAACCTTTTTGGCGTCATTGCGGTCGGAATCATATGCCAGCACATTCCCGTCGCTGGGCCAGTCAAAGCCGACCACCGCACCGCGATAGCCATGTTTGCGCAATCCCTGCTCCAGCGCGGCCAGCCGGTGCAACATGGTTGTCTGCGAGGTATTGAACCCGTGGACGAAAAACAGGATCTCGCGGCTCTGCGACGCGCGCAGGACCTCCCGGTGCCAATCCGCGCGCGAAATGATGCCCCCCTTGCTCACCGCCCCCGCAGAGCTGGTGATCTGTACATAGCGGGTCAGTGCCGCAGCATTATTGGTGAATCTGTTTGTCTGGGCGTTATAGGTCCGCCGGCTTGCAAAAAGCGTCATGTCTCAAATTCCTTTATCAATAGGGTCGGCAATAAGTGGTAGCCTAGCATATTTTCGCCTTTAGCGCGAAACCTTCCTCCGCCGCGCATCGCGTCCTTGATCGCCTTTGGGCAATGGATTACTGCGATCACATGCTCGACCAACCCGAAGAAATCCACGCGCTGTTTCAGGGTGCGCCCCAGACGACGGAGTTCAGGAAACTCCGCAAGCGGATCGTGCGCGCCACGCGCGAGGCGATCGAGCAATATGGCATGATCGCCCCGGGCGCGCAGGAACCCGACGCCCCCCGCGCCCGCTGGCTGGTCTGCCTGTCGGGCGGCAAGGACAGCTATACCCTGCTGGCGGTTCTGCACGAGCTGCAATGGCGCGGGCTGTTACCGGTCGACCTGCTGGCCTGCAACCTTGATCAGGGCCAGCCCGGCTTTCCCGCAACGGTCCTGCCCGCCTTTCTGGAAAAGATGGGTGTCCCGCATAGGATCGAATACCAGGACACCTATTCCATCGTGATGGACAAGGTGCCGGCAAACCGCACCTTCTGCGCGCTGTGTTCGCGGCTGCGCCGCGGCCACCTCTACCGGATCGCGCGCGAGGAAGGCTGTTCCGCCGTGGTGCTGGGACACCACCGCGACGACATCCTGGAAACCTTCTTCATGAACCTGTTTCACGGCGGGCGCCTGGCCACGATGCCGCCCAAGCTGGTGAACGAACAGGGCGATCTTTTCCTCTACCGCCCCCTCGCCCATGTGGCCGAGGCCGATTGCGAGAAATTCAGCGCCGCGATGCAATACCCGATCATCCCCTGCGACCTTTGCGGCTCGCAGGACGGGTTGCAACGCCAGCAGGTCAAGCAGATCCTCGACGGCTGGGAAAAAAACAGCCCCGGCCGGCGCCAGGTCATGTTCCGGGCGCTGATGAACGCGCGCCCCTCGCATCTGCTGGACCCCAAATTGTTCGATTTTGCCGGCCTGTCGCTTGATCCGCAGACTTTTAGCTAAAAGGACGCCATCTTTTCGGGCAACATTAACCCCCGGCTCATTCCGCGCAGGCTAAGCTCCTGCAGATGCAGCGGACGCATCTTACGACGAGCGGGGAAGCACCTATGGCGCGACGGCGGGCCAGGACACTGGCAAGATGGCAAAATCATCTCACTTCCGCGCTGAGCTCGCCCGGCGCTCTGGTCCTGTTGCCGACCCTGACCCTGGCCGTCTACATGGCTGCCGGCGAAACCGGGCTGATCTGGTTTTCGCTTTCCATGCCGGGGCTTTATCTGATCTTCGGACAGGGTGCCTTGCGGTTTCGGGCCTCTGATCCCGCGGTGCCGGGCATTCTGACCCGTCAGGCCTTTTCCGAGATCGTCAGCCAGACCCTGAAACAGGCCCATGCCGAAGACAGATTTGCCGTCATCTATGCCATCGCATTAAGTGAATTCGACGCGCTTGCAGACCGATACGGTCAGGCCGCCGCCGACACGGTTGTCCTGCGCACCGGTGAACGGCTGATCGCCACATTGCGCGATGTGGACAGTGTTGCGCAGCTGGGCGACGCCCGGTTCGGCATCTGCACGGCCCCGCTGCGCCATCTTGATCTGGAAACCTGCATTCAAATGGCGTCCCGCCTGCAGACCGCACTGGAAGAACCCGTGGCCATCAACGGCGTCAATATCTACGTCTCTGCCAGTGTCGGATTCTGCCAGCATACGCGCGCGCCCGACAGCGCTGGCGACGCCTGGATGCACGCCGCCCTCACCGCCCTGCGCGAAGCGCAACACCGGGGGCCTTCCGCGATCCGGGCATTTTCCGATCAGATGCGCATCGCCATCGAAACCCGCGAAGAGATCCGCGATGACGTGGTCAAGGCACTGGATTCCGGCCAGATCCAGCCCTGGTTTCAACCCCAGATCTCCACCGACACCGGAGAGATCACCGGGTTCGAGGCGCTGGCCCGCTGGCATCATCCGCAGCGGGGAATCCTGCTGCCCAAGGATTTCCTGCCCGCCATCGAAAGCGCCGGTCTGCTGGAACGGCTGACCGAGGTCATGATGTACCACACCTTTGCCGCGCTCAAGGCATGGGACGGTGCGGATGCGCATGTGCCCCAGGTCGGCGTGAATTTCACAAGTTCGGAACTGCGCAATCCCCGTCTGACCGACAAGGTGAGATGGGAGCTCGACCGGTTCGATCTGACCCCGGACCGGCTTGCCGTCGAAGTGCTTGAGACAGTGGTCGCCTGCACGCCGGATGACCTGATTACCCGCAATATCAACGCGCTGGGCGCGATGGGGTGCCGCATTGATCTGGATGATTTTGGCACCGGCCATGCGGCGATCACCTCGATCCGGCGGTTTTCAGTCAGCCGGATCAAGATCGACCGCTCCTTCGTGATGAAGGCCGACCGCGACCCGGAACAGCAACGCATGATCAGCGCGATCCTGACCATGGCCGAAAGGCTGGAGGTGGAGACCCTGGCGGAGGGCGTCGAAACCGTGGGCGAACACGTTCTGCTGGCGCAACTGGGTTGCGACCATGTGCAGGGCTATGGCATCGGGCGGCCCATGCCATTCGACCAGACCCTGGACTGGATCAGCCGCCATACCGCCAAACTGGCCGACACCCCCCGTTTCATGGATGGCAAGAGCGGCTGACCGCCTTGGGCGGCACGGGGCCCTGCCGCCCTGTCAAACCAGCCTGCGGGGCCTGCGTCGGATCATCGCGCAGACCGGAGGTTTTGCCCGAATCCGCTTGACCTCTGGGCCTCAACTCTGTTCAACCCACCCAGATCAAAAGCATCCCGAAGGTGGCGGTCCCCATGGACGAACAGAACAAGAATCTCATTCTCGCGACGGCACTCAGTTTCATCGTGATCCTTGCGTGGTTCGTCCTGTTTCCACCACCCGAACCGGACTCCGCCCTCGACAGCACGACACCGGCGACCCAGCAGACCGCTGACGGAACCGTGCCCGTGGCACCCGCCGATCCCGCAACCGCACCGATTTCGGGCGGGGACGACACCACATCGACCGTTTCGCTTGCCGATGCGCCCCGCGTCAACATCGAGACACCGCGCCTGACCGGCTCCATCTCGCTGGTCGGCGGCCGGATCGACGATCTGAAACTCAAGGATTACCGCACCACGCTTGACGCCGATGCGCCCATCGTCACATTGCTGTCCCCCCAGGGCACGACAGACGCCTATTATGCCCTGCAGGGTTGGGCTGCCGGCACCGGCATCGACCCGACATCGGTCCCCGGCCCCGACACGGAATGGTCGCTTGCCGAAGGCGACACGCTTGGCGTCGATTCCCCGGTGACCCTGACCTGGGACAACGGCGCGGGCCAGGTCTTTACCCGCACCATCGCGGTGGATGACAACTACATGTTCACGCTGGGCCAGGGGGTCACCAACAATGGCGAGGCCCCGATTTCCCTCGCCCCCTACGGCATGATCGTCCAGCACACCCAGCCCGATGATCTGCAGAAATTCTTCATCCTGCATGAAGGTGCCGTATCCATCGCCGATGGTGAATTGATCGAAACCGACTGGGACGACATCTCGGAAGCGGATGCAAACGCGAAATGGGGCCGCCAGGCCATCGTCAAGGAAGATGTGACCACGGGCTGGATTGGCTTTACCGACCACTTCTGGCAGGCGATCCTGATCCCCGATCAGGGCCAGCCCTTTGACGAGGCGCTGACCTATGACGCGCGTTCCGATGTCTATCGCGCCGTCACCCGCCAGCCCACCCAGACCGTGGCAGCGGGTGCCTCGGCCAGCATGAAAACCCAGTTGTTTGCCGGTGCAAAGGAATGGGCGATCCTGCGCGACTACGAAGCCGCCGGCGTGCCGAAATTCATCGACAGCATTGATTGGGGCTGGTTCTTTTTCCTGACCAAGCCGATCTTCTGGCTGCTGCACGAGTTGAACAAGCTGATTGGCAACATGGGCATCGCGATCATCGGGCTGACCCTGTTGATCAAGGCAATCCTGTTCCCGCTGGCCTATAAATCCTACGTCTCCATGGCCAAGATGAAAGAGCTTCAGCCGCAGATGGAGAAGCTGAAAAAAGACGCGGGCGACGACCGCCAGAAAATGCAGCAGGGCATGATGGAGCTTTACCGCAAGGAAAAGGTGAACCCGGCGGCGGGCTGTCTGCCGATCCTGTTGCAGATTCCGATCTTCTTTTCGCTCTACAAGGTGATCTTTGTCACCATCGAGCTGCGCCATGCGGCGTTCTTCGGCCCCTTCCAGGACCTCAGCGCGCCTGACCCGACCTCGTTGTTCAACTTCTTCGGCCTGCTGCCCTGGGGCGCACCCGAGGCAGGCACGATCATGGCGCTGATCTTTATCGGTATCCTGCCGCTGCTGCTGGGCATCTCGATGTTCCTGCAACAAAAGCTGAACCCGGCGCCCACCGACCCCACGCAACAGATGATCTTTGCCTGGATGCCCTGGGTCTTCATGTTCATGCTGGGCAGTTTTGCAAGCGGGCTGGTGGTCTACTGGATCGCGAACAACACCATCACCTTTACCCAGCAATACCTGATCATGCGCAGCCAGGGCTACAAGCCTGACCTCATGGGGAACATCCTGGGGTCGTTCAGGCGCAAGCCAAAGCCGGACGCCAAGAAATGACAACGCTGGTTCAACTTTTCCGCCATCCTCTCAAGAGCCACGGCCGCGAAGAGTTGCAGAGCGTGACCCTGACCGCCGGGCAGGCGATGCCCTTCGACCGGCTCTGGGCCGTGGCGCATGACCACTCCAGGGCGGATGGGTCGGAATGGGCACGATGCGTGAATTTCAGCATCGGCACCAAGGCCCCGAAACTGGCCGCGATCAATGCCGTGCTGGCGGAGGATGGCAAGACGCTGACCCTGTCGCATCCGGAACGGCCCGATCTGACCTTTCAGCCCGACAGCGAAGCTGCTCGGCTGATCGAATGGGTGCTGCCGCTGGTCCCGCAGGACCGCGCCCTGCCCGACCGGATTCTGCGCCTGGCGGAGCGTGGTTTCACCGACACCCCGTTCCCCTCGGTCAGCCTGTGCAACCTGGCGTCTCACCGCGCCGTCGCGGACAAGGCAGGCGTGGCGCTTTCCAATCTGCGCTGGCGTGGCAACATCTGGTTCGACACGGGCACCGCATGGGACGAATTCGACTGGATCGGCAAGGACGTGGCCATTGGCGGCGCGCTTTTGCGGGTGCGTGAACCGATCCGCCGCTGCCTGCATACCGCCGCCAACCCCGAAACCGGAGAACGCGACGTGGACACGCTGGGCATCCTCAATTCATGGGACCACCAGGATTTCGGTGTCTACGCCGAGGTGATCCAGTCAGGCCAGGTGGCAATCGGCGATGCGATCGAGGTGAAATGATGCAGCTTCCCTTCCCCATCGCAGCAGAACCCGAAGCGCAGACCCTGGAAACGGGCCGCCTGCTCTTTGCCGGGGAAACACTGTTTG
Source organism: Sulfitobacter sp. G21635-S1 (assembly GCF_027213915.1). Taxonomy (NCBI): domain Bacteria; kingdom Pseudomonadati; phylum Pseudomonadota; class Alphaproteobacteria; order Rhodobacterales; family Roseobacteraceae; genus Sulfitobacter; species Sulfitobacter sp. G21635-S1. Next base: position 66,861 of record NZ_JAPWGV010000019.1, on the reverse strand, counting down.
TCAAAGGCGTGGTGGCGATGGATGGCCTGCCGCCCGCCGACCGGATGGAGGTCTGCTTTGCCGGGCGCTCCAACGTCGGCAAATCGACCCTGATCAACGCGCTGACCGGGACCAAGGCGCTGGCTCGCGCCTCCAACACGCCGGGCCGGACGCAGGAAATCAACTATTTCACTGCCGGTGACTCGCATTACCTCGTCGATCTGCCGGGCTATGGCTATGCCAATGCGCCGCTTCCGGTGGTCGAAAAATGGCAACGCCTGCTGAAACAATACCTCGGCGGCCGCCAGACCCTGCGCCGCGCCTTTGTGCTGATCGACGCACGCCATGGGGTGAAAAAGGTGGATGAGGAAATCCTCTCCCTGCTCGACAGTGCCGCCGTCACCTTTCAGGCGGTTCTGACCAAGGCCGACAAGGTCAAGGAAAAGGAACGCGAAAAGGTGCTGGATCAGGTCCGCGGCGCGCTGGCGAAACATCCCGCTGCCTATCCCGAAATCATCGTCACATCGTCGGAAAAGGGCTGGGGCATCCCCACGCTTCGTGCCATCATCGCGACGCTGGAATAATCCCGCCGCCGTTCCCGGAACCCAAGGCATGAGAAAACAAGACATGAACCGCGACTGGATCGCCACCGCCAAGACCCTCAGCCAGGCCCTGCCCTATATGCAGCGCTATGCCGATGCCACCGTCGTGATCAAGCTGGGCGGCCACGCCATGGGCAGCGACGAGGCGATGGATGAATTCGCCCGCGATGTCACCCTGATGCGGCAGGTCGGGGTCAACCCGGTGATCGTGCATGGTGGCGGGCCGATGATCAACGCCATGCTCAAGCGGCTGAACATCCAGTCCGAATTCGTCGACGGCCAAAGGGTCACCGACGAGGCGACGATGGAAGTTGTCGAAATGGTTCTCTCCGGCCTGGTGAATGCGCGCATCGTGCAGGCGATTTCCGAACAGGGCGGCCGCGCCGTGGGCCTGTCGGGCAAGGATTCCGGCCTGATCGTCTGCGAACACGAGGACCCGCGTCTGGGTCTGGTGGGCAGGCCGACCCGTGTGAATCCGCGCATCCTGCGCGACATGGCGGACAAGGGGATCATCCCGGTGATCGCGCCCCTGGGCATGGGCGACGGGGGCGAGACCTTCAACATCAACGGCGATACCGCCGCCGGGGCCATTGCCGCCGCGCTCAAGGCCGACCGGCTATTGCTGCTGACCGATGTGGCCGGTGTCAAGAATGCCGAGGGTGAAGTGCTGACCGAGCTGACCGCGGCGCAGATCCGCGAAATGGTCGCCGATGGCACCATCGCCGGGGGCATGATCCCAAAGACCGTTACCGCCCTGGATGCGCTGGAGGGTGGCGTGCGTGCCGCCGTTATCCTGGACGGACGCGCTCCCAACGCCTGCCTGCTGGAGCTTTTTACCGAACACGGTGCGGGCAGCATCATCCGGCAGGGATGACTTTCGCGGCGCTTCAGAAAAGCGCCCGCGCGCGTCACCTGAGCATCCTTGGCGGCTTTCACCCCGACGCCGGCGACGATGTCCCGCAAGCCTGCCGAACCATCCTGTTGCTTGGCCCCGATGAGCCTGCATTCTGGCCCGTGTACCAAGACAGCCCCGAGGCCCTGGACGGCGCCCCCGACCCGATGGACCGCTGGTCGCGCCGGGTGATCGGCGCCTGGGCGGAAACGCTTGGGGCACAGGCGCTTTACCCTTTTGGCGGACCGCCCTTTCTGCCGTTCTACAGCTGGGCCCTGCGCAGCGGGCGGGTCCATGCCGCGCCGGTGCAATTCCTGGTCCATGACACGGCAGGGCTGATGGTCTCTTTCCGGGGCGCGCTGGCCTTGCAGGCGCATATAGACCTGCCCGACAGCCCGCCCTCGCCCTGCCAGACTTGCGCCGCAACGCCCTGCGTCACCGCCTGCCCCGTTGCCGCGCTGACGCCTGCGGGCTACGACGTACCGGCGTGCAAGGCATATCTGGATACGGCGGCCGGACAGGACTGTCTTACCGGGGGCTGCCGGGTGCGCAGGGCCTGCCCGGTCTCTCAGGGTTTTGGCCGCCTGCCTGCGCAATCCGAATATCACATGCGCCAATTCAAAGGGGCCTGACATGAAACGCCTGATCCTGATGCGCCACGCAAAATCCGACTGGTCGGGCGAAGCCCTGATCGACCACGACCGCACCCTGAACGACCGGGGCCGGGCGAATGCGCCCGCGCTTGGCAATTGGTTGCGGGATCAGGCCTTTGTGCCGGACGAGGTGTTATGTTCATCGGCGGTGCGGACACAGGAGACTCTGGCGGGATTGAACCTGCCCGGCGGGATCAAGACCACGATCACCCGCAAGCTCTACCTCGCATCGCTGGACCAGATCCTGAGCCTGTTGCAGCGGGCAACAGGCAATTCGGTGCTGGTGCTGGGGCATAATCCCGGAGTCGGCATGTGTGCCGATGAAATCCTTGCCACCGCGCCGGATCATCCGCAGTTCATCGGCTTTCCAACCGGTGCGACGCTGGTTGCGGATTTCGATCAGGACATGTGGTCGCTCGTGGGCTGGGGCAAGGGCCATCCCGCCGCCTTTGTCGTGCCACGCGACCTTTCGCTCTAAAGCCCCGCCTTGAACTTGAACCGCCGATACCCTGCCGCGCTTCGCGCTCTCGGGACATCGGCGATACGGCGTGTATCAGGTTATAGGCGGGACGCTGTAAGGGCGCCTGCTGATCGCAGACGCCCTTTGAAGCATTGTGCAGGTCGGGCATCGGCCCTTCCCCGTGGTCAATGACCGAGGATCTGGCTCAGGAACAACTGGGTCCGCGGCGATTGCGGGTTGTTGAAGAACTCTTCCGGTTCGTTCTGTTCGACGATCTGGCCCTGATCCATGAAGATCACCCGGTTCGCCACCTGACGGGCAAAGCCCATCTCATGTGTCACGCAGAGCATGGTCATGCCTTCTTCGGCAAGCTCGATCATCGTGTCGAGAACCTCCTTGATCATCTCGGGGTCCAGCGCCGATGTGGGCTCATCAAACAGCATGATGCGCGGTCGCATGCACAGGGACCGCGCGATGGCGACACGTTGCTGCTGGCCGCCCGAAAGCTGGCCGGGGTATTTGTCGGCCTGATCGGGGATCTTCACCTTTTCCAGGAAATGCATCGCCGTCTCTTCGGCTTCCTTCTTGGGCGTCTTGCGCACCCAGATCGGGGCCAGCGTGCAGTTTTCCAGGATGGTCAGATGCGGGAAGAGGTTGAAGTGCTGAAAGCACATGCCGACCTCGGACCGGATCTTGTCGATGTTCTTGAGGTCCGAGGACAGCACGGTGCCGTCCACCTCGATCCGGCCCTTCTGATGCTCCTCCAGCGCGTTGATGCAGCGGATCAACGTCGATTTGCCGGACCCCGATGGCCCGCAGATCACGATCCGCTCACCGCGATAGACCGTCAGGTCGATGTCGCGCAGCACATGGAAGGTGCCGTACCATTTGTTCATGTTCTGGATCGAGATCGCGATCTCGTCCGATACTTTCATTTGTGTTGCAGTGGCCATGTGTCAGCCCTTTCTTAACGATGATCTGTCGCAAGGCGGCGTTCCAGCCACTGCGAATATTGCGAAATGCCGTAGCAGACGACAAAGAAGAGGATCGAGGCGAACATCAGAAGTTCCCAATAGACCCCGTTCCAGTCCGTCGATGCCAGGATCGGACCCCGGATCATGCCCACAATGTCAAACAGCGAGATGACCGAGACCAGCGTGGTGTCCTTGAACAGGCCCACCGCGATGTTCACGATGCCGGGGATGGATATCTTGAGCGCCTGCGGCAGGATGATCAGGCGAATGGCCTGCGCATAATCCAGCCCCAGCGAATCCGCCGCCTCGTTCTGCCCCTTGGGCAGGGCAGCCAGACCGCCCCGGATCACCTCGGCGATATAGGCCGAGGAGAACATGGTGATCATGATCACCACCCGCAGGAACAGGTCCACGGTGGATTCCGGCGGAAAGAAATAGGCCAGCATCACGCTTGCCACGAACAGCAAGGTGATCAGCGGCACGCCGCGGATGAACTCGATGAAGACAACGCAGATGCCCTTGATCAGCGGCAGGTTCGACTGACGCCCCAGCGCCAGCGCGATGCCGATGGGCAGGGACAGCGACACGCAGGTCACGCCCAGCATCAGGTTCAGCATGAAGCCGCCGAGGTCCCTGCTGGGGATCGGTTCCAGCATGGCACTGGCCGATGCGCCTGCCGGGATCAGGTAGCCACCGATTGCCCAGACCAGAACCGCCGCAGCGATCCCGCCCAGAAACCCCTGGGCAAAGCTGGTTTTGACGAACCGTGCATAGACGAGGTAGCCCACGATGAAGCCCAGCAGCGCCACCAGCGGCGCAAGGATGGTGCCGCCCCAGATCAGCCAATAGGCGATGAAGGGATAGAGCCCGGTAAAGATCAGCAGCTTGCGCGGCAGGTCAAAGAACAACACCGGTGCCGCAGCAAAGAACAGCATCAGCAGCGCCAGGTTGGGCCGCCAATACAGTTCCGACGGGTATTTGAAGCCATAAAGCAACTGGTGCCACCGCTCCGTCAGCACGGAGAAACAGGCAGCGGACCGGCCATCGAGAACCTCGCGGCAGGCGGCCAGGCTGTTGGTGTTCCAGACGCCACCCAGGATCCAGGGCAGGGTCGAGGACAGGACCAGCCAGATCACGTAAAGTGCAGCGACCGTGAGCAGCGCATTGGCCCAGGTGGGAAACAGGTTGTCCCGTACCCATTTGATCGGCCCTGCCGCAGTCGAGGGCGGTGCTGAGGGCGGAATGGCTGTTTCGCGGACGAAAGCGACGGATTGTGCATGTGTGTCCGACATCTCAGCGCTCCTTCAGCTTGTTGGCATTGTTGTAGACGTTCATGAACGCCGAGATCAGAAGCGAGATCGTGAGATAGAACAGCATCAGCAACAGGACACATTCGATGGCCCGGCCCGTCTGGTTCAGCGTGATGCCGCCCAGCGTCGCCGTCACATCGGCATATCCCACGGCAATCGCCAGCGATGAGTTCTTGGTGATGTTGAGATATTGCGAAATCAGCGGCGGGATGATCACCCGCAGCGCCTGTGGCAGGACCACCAGGTTCATCACCCGTCCGGGGCGCAGGCCCAGGGCCGCAGCGGCTTCTGTCTGGCCCTTGGACACGGCCTGGATGCCCGCGCGCACGTTTTCAGCGATGAAGGCACCGGTATAGATCGACAGGGCGAACCAGAGCGCGATCAGCGGTGCACCGATCTTGATCCCGCCACCAAAGTTGAAACCCCGCAGTTCCGGGTAGTCCAGGCTGATGGGGGACCCCATGATGAAATAGGCAAGGATCGCGGGCAGCAGCAATATCCCGACCGAAGGCCAGAACATCGGCAACAGCCTGCCCGTGTCGTACAGCAGCTTCGTCGCATAGCGGCGATAGGCAAAGACCCCGATGATGGACAGGACAAAGACAACGACAACCACGAGGGACCCTGCCCCCCAGACCGGCGCGGGCACATAGACACCGCGGTTGGTAAAGGCGAAGGCGCCCAACAACATCGAAGACGCCGGATCCTCGCCCCGGAAGGCGCTGGGTGCAGGCATCGAGGCGGTCATCACGGTGAAGATGATGATGATCCAGATCAGCACGGGAATGTTGCGGAAGATCTCCACGTAGACCGCCATCAGCTTGCGCACCAGCCAGTTCGGCGACAGGCGCAGGACACCGGCGAGCACGCCAAAGACCGTCGCGGTCACACAGGCCAGGAATGCAACCAGCAGCGTGTTGAGAATGCCGACGACAGCCGCTCTGAGGTGCGTCGACCGGCTGCTGTATTCGATCAGCGTCTGGTTGATATCATAGTTCGAGGCGCTGCCGAGAAACCCGTAGGAGATGTTCAGCCCTGCAGCCCGCAGGTTCTGGATCAGGTTGTTGCCGAGATAAACAATCGCAAGCGCCAGCAGCAGGGCCGCGATGGCCTGCATTGTCAGCGACCGATAGCGTGTATCGTTCAACAGCATAGAGAGCCGGAACGACTCCTTCGGAGGGTCGGTGAGTGTTGTCATCAGATTTTTCCCTGTGTCCCATGCCTTGATTTTTTTCACTGTGCCTTTGTGGCACATGCGGCAGGGTCATTATTGGTCGCAGGCACCGCATCGCGCTGATTTGGTGCCATCAGGTGCGAAGGGCGCGGAATGTTCCGCGCCCTCCGGCAGTTCTGTTTAGCGGAACGGCGGGCTGTAGAGCAGGCCACCGTCTGTCCACTGGGCGTTCAGCCCGCGTGCCAGGCCGATGGGTGTGTCTTCGCCGATGTTCTTGGCAAAGATCTCGCCGTAGTTGCCCTGGGTTTCGATGGCGCGCTTGGCCCAATCTGCGTCCAGGCCCAGCATGGCGCCCAGTTCCCCTTCGGTGCCAAGCAGGCGCGCGATTTCGGGGTTGTTGGTCGAGGAAGCCATTTCACCGACGTTTGCAGAGGAGACGCCCAGTTCTTCGGCTGCGATCAGCGCGTTCAGGGTCCAGCGCACCACATCGCCCCATTCGCTGTCGCCGTGACGGACCAGCGGGCCCAGCGGCTCTTTCGAGACGATTTCAGGCAGAAGGACGTGATCGCCCGGGTTTTCGAAGGCGGCACGTGTCGCCGCGAGGCCGGAGGCGTCTGTTGTGTAGACGTCGCAGGCACCGGCAAGGTATTGCTGCTGCGCTTCGGCGTTGGTTTCGATCGGCACCGGCTCATAGCTGATGTTGTTCACGCGGAAGAAGTCCGCGAGGTTCAGCTCGGTGGTTGTGCCGGTCTGGATGCAGACGGTCGCGCCGTCCAGATCCTTGGCCGAGGATACGCCCAGCGCCTTGGGCACCATGAAGCCCTGACCGTCGTAGTAGTTGACGCCGATAAAGTCGAATTTCAGGTCGACATCGCGCGAGAAGGTCCATGTGGTGTTACGGGCCAGCACGTCGATTTCGCCGGATGCCAGCGCGGTAAAGCGTGTCTTGCCGGTTGTCGGGACGAATTCGACAGCTGTCGCATCCCCCAGAACGGCAGCGGCGACAGCGCGGCATACCGCAACGTCAAAGCCTTTCCATTCACCGTTGGCGTCCGGTGCCGCGAAACCGATCAGACCGGTTGTCACGCCACAGTTGAGTTTGCCGCGTGCCTTGACATCGTCAAGCGTAGCTGCGCCGGCAGCGCCGGCAGCCAGACCCGCAACGGTCAACGCACCAAAAATCATAGATTTGTTCATTTTTACCTCTTCCTGATAATCCGCCACGTTTTGGACGGTTGATCCGACAATTCGATGCCGGAGGCGATACTGTGCAGGAGTTCCCATGCTCAGTGTAGGCTAATGTGCTCGGATTCCCGCAAAAAGGTCAAGGGTTAGCCCCCGGGTTTTCGACCGATTGACACGAATGCGGTCTCAGAACGCTCTGCATTGACGCTAATCGGCCTGACTCAGGGCAAACATCCGGCTGGCATGCAAAAAGGCCGCTTTCTTGACTTCCGCCAACGCCTCGGCGGCATCGTCGCGGCCCCATTGTTCTGCCTGCCATGCCTCGTCCAGCCGTGAAATGTCCCACAGGACCTCTGTATCACGCGCGCCGAGGGTTGCGGCAAAGCCCAGAACAAGGGACCCAGAAAGGCTGACCAGATCGTGAAAGGCGGCCAGTTCGAAATTGTTCAAGGCATGGGTGCGGGCGCGCAGGGTGTCCAGGGCGGCGGGGTCCTGCGGCTTGTGCATGATGCCGGTGCGGGGCTCCAGCCGCGCACCCAGCACTTCGGCAGCCCAATCCAGCATCGGGTCCCAATGTGCCGCCTGCCGCGCCACCAGTTCCTCCGGCGCTTCGGCACGGTAGCACAGAAGGTCGGCATCGCCGTAGTCGGCCAGCATGTCCGCCACTTCGGCGTGCTGCGCCGCAACCTTGTCGATCGCCGAATTCACGGTCTTGGTGACCGGCATCAGGTTCGGGTTGATCACCCCCTCCTGCGCGTCCCATTCGGCGGCGACGGCCCTGGCCATCTCTTCGGTGGGCAGGAACAGCGGCTGCTTCGCCGGTGTCTTGACCGGCCTGCCGTCCAGCTCAACCGCAAATCCGCTTGCGGCGGGTACAACTGCCGCCTGTTTCCAGAATCTCTTGGCTTTCCAGTCGCTCACGCGGCTCCCCCCCAGATCAGGTCCAGCGCAGCGGGCAGGGCATCGAAACTGTCGATCACCTGACCCGCGCGGGTCAGGCGCTGGCGGTCATGGTAACCCCAGCCAACGCCGACCCCCGCAATCCCTGCGGCATGGGCCATGTCCATGTCAAAACTCGTATCGCCCACCATTACCGCCCGCTCCGCGGCGATCCCCGTCTCGGACAGGGCGGCCAGCAGCATGGAAGGATGCGGTTTGGAGGGGTGGAAATCGGCGCATTGCAGGGTCTGGAACATGCCCTCCAGCCCGTGCCCCTCGATCAGCTTGTCCAGCCCCCGCTTGGATTTTCCGGTGGCAATGCCCAGCAGCACATCATCCCTGTCCTGCAGCAATTGCAGGGCCGCCAGAGCACCGGGATAAAGCGGCGAAGACTGCGCCACGCCTGCTGTCGCCCGCAAGTCCATATAGGCGGCCTTGTAGGCCCCGACCATGCGCTCATGATCAACGGCTTCCAATGCCGGTACAAGCCGGGCCATCGCCACATCCAGCGAAAGCCCGACGATCCCCAGAAGCTCTGCCCGTTGCGGCAAGGGCTGGCCTACAGCCCCGAATGCCGCCGCCATGGCCGCCAGGATATCGCCCTGACTGTCGACCAATGTGCCGTCCACGTCGAAAATCACCAGGCTGAGGGGCGTGTCGCTCATCCCCAGCCTTCCTCGAACGGATCGTCCGGCACATCGGCGGGGGACCATTGGAACGTCTCCCAGGTGCGGGCCATATGATCGGGCAAGGGGGCCACCAGTTTCAGGACCGCTTTGGTCACCGGATGCTCCACCGTCAGGCTGCGCGCATGCAGGTGCAGCTTCTTGGAGATATCGCCCCCCAGTTGCGCGCCCCAGCCGTCGCCGGGGTTGTCCTGGCCCGAGCCGCCGTATTTGCCGTCGCCCACGATGGGATGCCCGATCTCGGCCATATGTGCCCGCAGCTGATGGGTGCGGCCCGTCACCGGGATCAGCGCGGCCCAGCAGGTGCGGCTGCCCGCCTGCGCCAGAACCGCGTAATCGGTGGTGGCCCGCTTGGCCCCTTCGGTGCTGTCGATGTCGGCGGGATGCACCGCGATCATCTTTTCGCCTTCACCGCGCGCCCCGTGCCCGCCAGCCTTGACCAGCCCGAACTTGATCTGTCCGTTCTTGGGATGCGGCACACCCGCGATGGCGGCCCAATAGATCTTGCGCGTCTCGCGGTGCCGGAAATTCGCCGTCAGCGCCTGTGCCACCGACCGGGTGCGCGCCATGATCAGAACGCCCGATGTGTCCTTGTCCAGCCGATGCACCAGACGCGGCTTTTCATCCAGATCGAACATCAGCGCCTCGGCCAGCGCATCCACATGCCTGTCAGACTGGCCAGAGCCGCCCTGCACCGGCAGGCCCGGCGGTTTGTTCAGCGCAATCACATGATCATCGCGGTAGATCACGCAGGAGCGGATGAACTTGGCATCCGCATCCGTCACGCGGGTCCGCTTGGGTGGCGGCGGGGCGTCGCTGTCCGGCAAGGGCGGGATGCGCACCTGCTGGCCGACCTCAAGGCGCGTCGCCCCCTTGACGCGGCCGCCATCGACACGGATCTCCCCCTTGCGGCACATCTTGTCGATGCGGCCCTGAGATATCTGCGGAAACTGCCGTTTGAACCAGCGATCCAGGCGCTGATCGCCGTCGCCTTCCTGCACGGTCAATGTCTGTACCTTGCTCATCCCAGGATCCCCCGCGAGGCCCAGAGCCCCAGCATCAATGCCGCCACGGACAATCCGACGGAGGCGCATACATAAAGCCCGGCCTGCCCATAGGCCTGGCGTTCGATCAGGGTGACCGTTTCCAGCGAAAAGGCGGAAAAGGTGGTAAATCCCCCCAGAAGCCCGGTCATCACGAAGGGGCTGTAATGGGTCAACCCCTTGTGCGCGGCAAACACCACGAAGGCCCCCATCAGGAAGGACCCGACGACGTTCACCGTTATGATGGCGAGCGGAAAGTCCTGCGGGCCGGTCAGCCGCAGCATCGCGACACCGGACAGGAACCGCAGCGCGGCACCGATGGCACCGCCGAGCGCAACAAGAGACAAGGTTGAAATCATGCGGCGTCTGTCACGGTTTGCGGCGCGATTGTCAAGAATTCACGCCCCTGCCCGGCATTTGCAGGCAATTGAGACCCCTTTTCCTGACAATCCGCGCCGGTCTTTGCCAGCCCGTGTCAGCCAACGCCAGTCTGTGTCGCGATCACACCGCACCCGGAAGCACCGGCACCCCGTGATTTTCCGAAAATGACGACATGTCATGTATGACATGTCAAATAAGACAGGTCTTGCATGACATGTCTTCCCTGCTGCCACGGCATCGGCATCGGGTTACTCCGCGCCACCCCGCTTGCTCCTCAGCTTCGCGAAATACTCCAGCCGCTTTTTCAACTCCCGCTCGAAGCCCCGCTCAACCGGGGCATAAAGCGCCTGTCGCGCCACCCCTTCGGGAAAGTAATCCTGCCCTGAAAACCCGTCTTCGGCATCATGGTCATAGGCATAGCCATCGCCATAGCCCTGTTCCTTCATCATCTTCGTGGGCGCGTTCAGGATATGTTTGGGCGGCGGGGCCGATCCGGTTTCCTTCGCCGCACGCCGTGCGCCCTTGTAGGCCACATAGGCCGCATTCGACTTGGGCGCGAGCGCCAGATAGGTCACCGCCTGCGCCAGCGCCAACTCGCCCTCCGGGCTGCCAAGACGCTCGAACGTCTCCCAGGATTGCAGGCAGACCGCCTGCGCCTGGGGATCGGCCAGCCCGATGTCCTCCACAGCCATGCGGGTGATCCGCCGCGCGAGGTAACGCGGGTCCTCGCCGCCTTCCAGCATCCGCGCAAACCAATAGAGCGCCGCATCCGGGTCCGACCCGCGCACCGATTTATGCAGCGCCGAGATCAGGTTGTAATGGGAATCACCGCTCTTGTCGTATTGCGCCGCCCGCCGCATCAGCCGCGCCGCCAGCGATGCCTTGTCCAGCTTGCCCTCGACCTTCCAGGCCACCAGCTGCTCGATCAGGTTCAGCAGCGCCCGCCCGTCGCCATCCGCCATCTCCAGAAGCGCCATGCGGGCATCTGGCTGCAGGGGCAGATCCACCCCCAGCTCCTGCTCGGCCCGCCGGGCCATCAGCTCCAGATCGTCAACCGTCAGCCGCTCCAGCACCAGCACCTGCGCGCGGGACAGCACCGCCGCGTTCAGCTCGAAACTGGGGTTCTCGGTGGTCGCCCCCACCAACAGGATCGTGCCATCCTCCATATGCGGCAGGAACCCGTCCTGCTGCGCCTTGTTGAAACGATGGATCTCGTCGACAAACAGCAAGGTCCCCTGCCCCTGCCGCCGCCGCAGCTTGGCCGCGTCAAAGACCTTGCGCAGCTCCGGCACGCCGCTGAAAATGGCGCTGATCTGCACAAAATGCAGCTCCGTCTCATCCGCCAGCAGACGCGCGATGGTGGTCTTGCCCACCCCCGGCGGCCCCCAGAAAATCAGCGAGGACAGCGCCCCCGACCCCAGCATCACCGTCAGCGGCGCATCCGGCCCCAGGATCTTGCGCTGGCCGATGACTTCGGAAATGGCGCGCGGCCGCAGCCGGTCGGCCAGCGGGCGATGCCCGCCGCCTTCCTCTGCATCCCCGGTATCGAAGAGATCTGCCACCGCTCAGACCCGAAACCGCAGAAGGCTGCGACGGTCGCCACGCTGGATCAGCAGTTCAAACTGCCGCACCTGGCCACCGAACAGGGCCTGCAGGTCCCTGGGGTGTTCGATCTCCACGCCATTGACCGACAGGATGATATCGCCGTTGCGCAGCCCGACCCGGGGGCCGAACCGGCCCGCGTCCATGACAACAACGCCCGTTGCCTCCAGCGGCAGGTTCAGCTCTGATATCACCGCCGGGTTCACCCGTGCGATCCGCATGTCCGGCAGGATGCTGCGGGCAGGCAGCACCTCCTCGTCCCGCGCGGGCACATCCGGTGCGGCGATGAGCGAGACATCGGCCTCTTTCTCCTCCCCGCCCCGCAGGAAGCGCACCGGAGCCTGGCTGCCAAGGCCCGCAACGCTCATCCGGTAGATCATCTCATTGGGCGTATGCACCGGCGCGCCGCCCACATGGGTGATCACATCCCCCACCTGCAAACCGGCCTCCAGAAAGGGGCTGGCCGCATGCAGGCCCGAGATGATGATCCCCCCGGCCCGGTCCAGCCCCAGGGGTCCCGCCATGTCGCTGTCCACCGGCTGGCCGCTGATCCCGGCCCAGGGCCGGGCAAAGGCCACCTCACCCGCGCGGGCCTGCGTGACAAAGGCCTTGACCAGGTCGGCAGGGATGGCAAAACCGATGCCATTGGACCCGCCCGACCGGGTCAGGATCGACGTGTTGATGCCGATCAGCTGCCCGGCCATGTCAATCAGCGCCCCGCCGGAGTTGCCCGGGTTGATCGGCGCATCGGTCTGGATGAAATACCCCAGCCCCGAATTGCCGCCCCCCGCACCGGAGCGCGCAAGCCCCGAAACGATGCCGCTGCTCACGGTCTGGCCCACACCGAAGGGATTGCCGATGGCCAATGCCAATTCGCCCACTTCCACCGTCTCGCTGTCGCGCAGTTCAAGATAGGGCAGCGGCGCCTCCGCATTGATCTTCAATATGGCCAGATCGGCCTCCGGATCTCCCAGCAGGACCTCCGCCGAATACTCCCGACGGTCGTTGAGCACGACGCGAATTTCCGTTGCCATGCCGACCACATGATAATTCGACACGACAATCCCGTCGGCAGAGAGGATCACACCCGAACCAAGCGAGTTCTGTACCCGGGGCCGTTCGGAAAACGGATCGCTGAAGAAACGCTCGAAAAACGGGTCGCTTTGCAGCGGTGTGCGGCGTGGGGCGGCCATGATCTTGGCATAGATATTGACCACCGCAGGTGTCGCCTGTTTGACCAGGGGCACGAAGCTGAGCTGCATCTGGGCGGCGGATTGCGGCACCTGCTGGGCCAGCGCGGGCGCCGCCACGAGGGCAAGGATCATCAACAGATATCTCATGCCCCAGATATGCGCGGCGAGGGCGGAATGCGCAACTCCCCTGCTCTTTTTGGCAATAAATATCCCTGCACCACGGCAGCAAAAAAAGCCCCGCCAGAAGGCAGGGCTTTCAACGCGCAAAATGCGCAAATTCTTATTCCGCGGCTTCTTCCGCTGACAGGCGGGCCTTGTCGCCTGCACCCTTGGCATCGCGGTCGCGGTCGACGAATTCGATGATCGCCATCGGCGCCATGTCGCCATAGCGGAAACCCGCCTTGAGTACGCGCACGTAACCGCCCTGGCGGTCCTTGTAGCGCGGGCCGAGAACGTCGAACAGTTTCGCCACATAGGCGTCCTGCTTGAGCTTCGCGGCCGCCTGACGGCGGGCGTGCAAATCGCCGCGCTTGGCCAGCGTGATCATCTTTTCGATGATCGGGCGCAGTTCCTTGGCCTTGGGCAGCGTTGTCTTGATCTGTTCATGCTCAATGAGCGAGCCTGCCATGTTTGCCCAGAGCGCCTTGCGGTGCTCATGTGTGCGGTTGAGGCGGCGGTATCCACGTGCGTGACGCATATTTCTTCTCCTAATGTGCCCTCTACGGGCGATTTTGCTTTGTCTGGCTGGCGTGCGTAGCGCCAACTCTCCTTGGGGTCAGCGTCACCCGAAGGGAGGCGCGTAACCCGGTCGTTGTCCGCCCTCGGGCGGGCAATGAAAGGGCAGGATGCCCGGGGTGCAAGGTGCGCAATAAATGCGCACCCTACGGGTTCTTAAAAGTTGTCTTCGAACTTCTTGGCCAGGTCTTCGATGTTGTCTGGCGGCCAGTCCTCGACGTCCATGCCAAGGTGCAGACCCATGCCCGACAGCACTTCCTTGATCTCGTTCAGGGATTTGCGGCCAAAGTTCGGGGTGCGCAGCATTTCTGCTTCGGTCTTCTGGATCAGATCGCCGATGTAGACGATGTTGTCGTTCTTCAGGCAGTTTGCCGAACGCACCGAAAGCTCCAGCTCGTCGACTTTCTTGAGCAGCAACGGGTTGAATTCCAGACCGTCGTCGTCGTCCTGACGGGAGGCCGATTCCGGCTCGTCGAAGTTGACGAAAATGCCCAGCTGGTCCTGCAGGATGCGTGCGGCGAATGCCACGGCGTCATCCGGCGTGATCGACCCGTCGGTTTCCACCTTCATGGTCAGCTTGTCATAGTCCAGCACCTGGCCCTCGCGGGTGGGCTGCACGTCATAGGAGACCTTCTTGACCGGCGAATAGATCGCGTCGATCGGGATCAGGCCGATGGGCGCATCTTCCGGCTTGTTCTTGTCAGCGCTGACATAACCCTTGCCGGTGTTGACGGTCAGTTCCATGTAGACGTCCGCACCATCGTCGAGGTGACAGATGACGTGATCGCGGTTCAGGATCTCGATACCGGCGGATTCGCTGATGTCGCCTGCGGTGACAACCCCCGGACCCTTGGCGGAGATCGACAGGCGCTTGGGCCCTTCGACTTCCATGCGGATCGAGACACCCTTGAGGTTCAGGACGATGTCGGTGACATCTTCGCGGACACCGGCAACCGAAGAGAATTCATGCAGCACGTTGTCGATCTGCACGGAGGAGATCGCGGCACCCTGAAGCGAGGACATCAGAACGCGGCGCAGCGCGTTGCCCATGGTCAGACCGAAACCGCGCTCCAGCGGTTCGGCAACCACGGTGGCCTGACGCGCGGGGTCGTTGCCCGGCTTTACGTCAAGCTGCTGTGGCTTGATCAGTTCGGCCCAGTTCTTATGGATCATGTGTCCCTCCATCCTAGTATCTGCCGCATGTCCGGTCGGCGGATACGCTCGAGGTTTCAAAAAAGCGGTATGGGGCCGCGTGAAAACACGCGGCCCCGTCAATAAAGTCGCGCTTAGACGCGGCGGCGCTTGGGCGGACGGCAGCCGTTGTGGGCCATCGGTGTCACATCACGGATCGAGGTGATGTTGAAACCGGCAGCCGCCAGGGCGCGCAGGGCGCTCTCACGGCCGGAACCCGGCCCCTGAACTTCGACTTCCAGAGTCTTCACGCCATGTTCCTGCGCCTTGCGGCCCGCATCCTCTGCAGCCATCTGGGCCGCATAGGGTGTGGATTTCCGCGAGCCTTTGAAACCGCATGTTCCGGCAGAGGACCAGCTGATCGCATTGCCCTGAACGTCGGAAATCAGGATCTTGGTGTTGTTGAAGCTCGAATTCACATGCGCCACACCTGCGGCGATGTTCTTGGAGACCTTGCGTTTGGTGCGTTTTGCATCGCGTGCCATGTTCTCAGCCCTCCCTTATTTCTTCTTGCCGGCAATGGCCTTTGCGGGGCCCTTGCGTGTGCGTGCGTTGGTATGGGTGCGCTGACCGCGAACCGGCAGGTTGCGGCGGTGGCGCAGGCCACGGTAGCAACCAAGGTCCATCAGGCGCTTGATGTTCATCTGCGTGTCGCGACGCAGGTCACCTTCGACGGTGTAGTTTTCGTCGATGTGCTCGCGCACTTTCAGGACTTCAGCATCGCTGAGTTCGTTGACCCGGCGGGACAGGTCGATGCCAACGGCTTCGCAGATCGCGCGTGCCGAAGAGTTGCCGATACCGGTGATATATGTGAGGGCGATGGGAACCCGCTTTGCAGTCGGGATGTTAACGCCGGCAATACGTGCCACGTGTCATATTCCTTTTCGTTGCGGGTCCGTCATCCCGGACCCTTTTTTCACAACATAAGCCCGATGCGATTTGGGCGCGTCGGGCCTGGCTGATCAGGTGATCTTGCGGAACGGAGAACCCCCCTTGCCGCAAATTGATTCGTCGTCAAGATACGGCTGGTTACGGGCAATCCGGACAAGGGTCAAGGCACGAACTGCCCGATGGGCCCGCTTCCGCCACATTCAAGCGGTTTTGCCGGACACGGCGGGGTTTCGCGAACCCGATCGGGGTTTCCCGCCAGGTCAGATCACGGCGCAAAGCAAACGCGCCTCATAGGCCCGCACAGTGGGCCGAACGGTCTTCCACATGCCACGCAAGATACTGCTGCGCAATTCGGGAAACAGGCGGAACAGCTCGCTCCGGGTGGGTTCGTCCACCGCGCCGACTGCCCGGTCGCCTGGATTGAAGCTTTCCGTTTCGCTGCCCGCCGCAAAGACGATTTCGTGCCGGTCACACATGAAATGCCAGTATTCGACCTCCGCCAGGTCGCGCACCTCCTGGATCGCTGAGCCATCGACAAGATGGCGGGCGGCCACCAGCGCCTGATCTGTTGCCAGCAGCAATTCGCACCGGGATCCGGAGAACAGGAAGCGATGGGCGGGCGACACCATGATTTCGCAGAGCGGCAGGCCCTTCCCCAGCGCGCCGGCACGCAAGCGGATGGGGGCAAGTGCCGCGTTTTCGGGGGTCAGGGCGACGCGCGTGCTCGCGATCCAGCGAATCGCCTGGGCGCCATTGTCCAGGGTTGTCACCATGTCGCCCGGACGCAGGTTCTCTACCGCCACTTCCCCGTCCGGCGTGCGGATCGGCGTGCCACGGCAGAAACAGACAATCTCGTCCGGGTTGGCGGATGCGATATCCGATAGCTCCAGTTCCCCGTTGCCGCCCGGCAGCACATCGCGCCCCTGCACGAATGTGGCGGTCCCGGCATCGGCAAAGCCGCCAAGGTCGATGACGAACCTGGGGCCGCCGAAAAGGCCGAAGATGATGTAGTCGTCCCCGGCACCTGTATTGTTATAGGCATCCGGCGTCGAGAAATTGGCAGAGATAAGCGGTGTGGCCGACGGCACGAGCGTGCCGGAAGCGTTCGGAACGGCGGCGTGGATCGCAAAGAACTGGCCATTGCCAATGGTTTCACCCTCCCCCTGAGTGCGGATCAGGAAGAAGCGGGAGGTCTCGTCGCCCAGCGTCTTGATGCCATTCAGCCTGATGGTCGAGGTGCCACCGGGAAAGGTGACATGCGCGGTCGAGAACTTCGCAATCTGGTTGCCGGAAAGGAGGAACTGCTCGCCTGACATTCTGCCCGCACCTTGAAGGGGTCTGACGCCCCTGTTCGGCCCACGATTCTTCGTGGATCCGATTCAACGATCAGTCAAATTCATGGCAAATTGATGGCGAAACAGATGGTGGCATGGCGCGCAGACGGAATAATCCCGCGCGCCGGTCCATGGATCAGATGCGGGAGACAGTCCCGTCAGGAATCCAGAGTCGCGGAAATGCTGCGCTGAACATCCTCGATGGCACCCAGGCCATCCACACCGCGCAGCAGTCCCTTGGCGTGGTAATAGCCGATCAGCGGCGAGGTCTGTTTGTAATAGGCCATCAGGCGCACCTTCAGGCTTTCGGCATTGTCATCCGCGCGCACCGGCTGGCCTGCCTTGCGGGCCTCTTCGGCGCGGCCGACGATGCGGTCTACCAGAACATCATCATCGACCTGCAGTTCCACCGCATGTTCGATGGTTTGGCCCACCTCTTCCATCAGGAGCGACAGCGCATCTGCCTGCGCCAGCGTCCGGGGGAATCCGTCAAAGATGAAACCGCCCTTGTTGTCGCCTTCCAGCTTTTCGCGGATCAGGCCGATCACGATCTCATCGGTGACCAGATCGCCACGCGCCATGACATCGGCGACCATCTTGCCCATCTCGGTGCCTGAATCCTTGGCCTCGCGCAGCATGTCACCGGTGGAAAGCTGAACCATGTTGCGGGTTTCAACCAGATGGCGTGCTTGCGTGCCTTTGCCGGCGCCCGGCGGTCCAAGGAGAATAATGTTCATCGGCGTACGGGGCTCCGTTTCTTGCGTGGTTTTCCTTTGCCGGCACCTTTACCGCGCAACTGAGATTTTTCGAGTAGACCTTCGTACTGATGCGCGAGCAGGTGGCTCTGAACCTGCTGGATCGTATCCATGGTCACAGAGACAACGATCAGCACCGATGTGCCGCCGAAATAGAAGGGGATCGCGAATTGACCACGCAGCACCTCTGGCAGGACACAGACCAGCGCCAGATAGGCAGAACCCAGAACCAGGATGCGGTTCACCACGTATTCAAGATATTCCGCTGTCTTTTTGCCCGGACGGATGCCGGGGACAAAACCGTTCTGGCTTTTCAGGTTTTCGGCAACTTCGTCAGGTTTGAAGCTGACGTTGAACGTATAGAAATACGCAAAGAAGACGATCATCGAGATGAAGAACAGCAGGTACAGCGGCTGACCGGGGCCGAAATTCGCCAGCAGGATCGACATGATCGGACCGGTGGAATTGCCCGAAAACGTGCTGATCGTGACCGGCAGCAGCAGCAGTGAAGAGGCAAAGATCGCCGGGATCACGCCCGCCGGGTTCACCTTGACCGGCAGGTGGCTGGACCCGCCGTCATACATTTTCATCCCGACCTGGCGGCGGGGATACTGGATGTGGATCTTGCGCAGCGCACGTTCCATGAACACGACGAACATGATCGTGAGCACCACCATGACCAGCACACCGATGATCACCGCCGGGCTGATCGCGCCGGACCGGCCAGAGGCAAAGAACTGTGCAATCGCGGCAGGAACCTCGGCGATGATGCCTACAAAGATGATCAGCGAAATGCCGTTGCCGATCCCGCGCGAGGTGATCTGTTCACCCAGCCACATCAGGAACATGGTGCCGCCGACCAGCGTGATCATGCAGGCGATACGGAAATAAAGCCCCGGATCGGCGGCAATGTCGCCCGCCTCCAGGCTGACCGCCAGCCCATAGGCCTGCAGGGTCGCCAGCGCCACTGTGCCGTAACGCGTGTATTGGTTGATCTTCTTGCGCCCCTGTTCGCCCTCTTTCTTGAGCTGCTCAAGCGCGGGCACCATCGAGGTCATCAGCTGTACGATGATCGAGGCCGAGATATAGGGCATGATCCCAAGGGCAAAGATGCCCATCCGTCCCAGCGCCCCGCCGGTGAACATGGACACCATGCCGCCGATCCCCTGGCCCGCGCTTTCCATGAAATCGCGCAGCGCCTGACCGTCAATCCCCGGCACCGGAATGAAGGTGCCCAACCGGTAGACGATCAGCAAACCCAGCGTGAACAGGATCCGGTTGCGCAGGTCTGTCGCCTTGCCCAATGCGGACCAGCTGGTGTTGGCGGCCATGTTTTCGACGGCTGATACCATGAGGGGTCTCTTTTATTGTTATGCAAACGCCGCCCCGGCCGTTTTCCGGCGGGCGGCGTTCTGGGAAAACTCGAAGGAACATGTAAGCGGGTCGCGGCCCGCTCACAAGTCTTAAGGTCCGATTACTCGGCTGCTGCCGCCGCAGGTGCTGTGACGGTCAGGGTGCCGCCCGCTTTTTCCACCGCTTCAACGGCAGATTTGGACGCGCCTGCAACCTGCAGGTCGACCTTGGACGTGATGTCGCCCTTGGCCAGCACGCGAATGCCGTCCAGTTCGCGACGCACCAGACCGGATGCAACCAGCGCAGCGGCGTCGATCGCCTTGCCTGCGTCCAGTTTCTTGGCGTCGATGAATTTCTGGATCAAGCCCAGGTTCACAACGGCAAAGCTCTTGCGGTTCGGTTTGTTGAAGCCACGCTTGGGCAGACGTTGGTAGAGCGGCATCTGGCCGCCTTCGTAGCCATTGATCGACACACCGGAACGGGATTTTTGACCCTTGATACCACGGCCACCCATCTTGCCCTTGCCAGAGCCGGGGCCACGGGCAACGCGCATGCGTTTCTTGGATGCGCCCGGATTGTCGGAAAGTTCATTCAGTTTCATGTCGCTTCTCCTTTTGCCGGAATTGGCCCCCAGCGACGGGAGCGGCCAAACGCGGCGTTTACGAATCTATAGCGGACGCGTCATGCGTCCACCGGGGGCGTATAGACGAGCACCGGCGCAGGATCAAGCGGGGTTGCACATCCCTCCGCGCGGACCACACGTCACAGCTTGCGGGCCACGACGAAATGACTGGGTGGTGCGGCGGGGTAATTCCCGGTCTCGATTATCTCGAACCCCGCTTCTTCGATGGTGCGGTCCAGATCGGCGATCCTGAGAAAGCGGACAAAGGGGGCCTTGCCGATCAGCTGCATCACCGGCAGGACCAAGCGCCAGATGCCCGGCTTCTCGCCCAGACAGACGGTCTTGGCGATCAGCAACCCGCCCTTGGCGGTCTGGTCCGCCAGTCCCGCCAGCGCGCCCTGCAGGTCCTCCACCAGGTGCAACAGGTTCAACCCCATCACCACGTCAAAGGGGCCGCCCGCGTCGACACCGCGCCCGACCGCCATCGTACTGAAGGTCACATTGCCAACCTCTTGCGCCTGCGCCTTGCCTTTCGCGATGTCGATCATCGCCTGCGACAGATCCGTCGCATGCAAATGATCAACCTGTGGGGCCAGGATCAGCGCAGTCGACCCTGTGCCGCAGCCGACCTCCAGCACCCTGTCCTGCTGGCGAAGGTAAGACCGGATGCGGTCCAGCGTCTGGGCATAGGCCGCTTCATCCCTGACGGGCTGGCGGGCGTATTTCCTGGCGGCACCATCCCAGAATTTCGCACTTGGCTTCATCTTCGTCTCCCTCAGCTTGCCACTCTTTGTGTTGTCACTGGGTAATGCATACGCATATGAAAGGTAATTGTGGAAATATGCAGTTTCGATATACGATATTGCATGGATAACACCCAGATGAGCTTTGACTGGAACCGGGGCCGCGCCTTTCTGGCGACGGCTGAACACGGGTCGCTCTCCGCCGCCGCCCGCGCGCTTGGCCTGACCCAACCGACCCTCAGCCGGCAGGTCGCGGGGCTGGAACAGGATCTGGGCGTGCTGCTGTTCGACCGTGTCGGCAAGACCCTGCAACTGACCGACGCGGGGCGCGACATGCTGGATCATTTCAAACGCATGGGCGCTGCCGCCGAGCGGATATCCCTGGCCGCCTCCGGGCGGTCGACCTCGGTCGAGGGGCATGTGTCGATCAGCGCCAGCGACGTGACCGCCGCGCTTCTGTTGCCGGAAACGCTGGCCCTGCTGCGCCACACGGCCCCCGGCATCACGGTAGAGGTCGTCGCCTCCAACGCGCTGAGCGACCTCAGGCGTCGCGAGGCCGATATTGCCATCCGCCATGTGCGCCCCACGCAACACGACCTGACCGCCAAGCTGCTGTTCCAGACCCGCGCCCATTGCTATGCCGCGCAAAGCTATGCCGAAGAATACGGCCTGCCCCGGAGCATCGCGGATTTCGCCCGGGCGCGCATGATCGGCTATGGCGAACCGGCGCAGATGCTGCCGCAGATCGCCGCGCTGAAACTGCCACTGAACACCGCCAATTTTGTCCATTGGTCCGAAAGCGGCGTCGTCGGCTGGGAAATGGTGCGCCATGGGCTGGGCATGGGCCTGATGTCCGAGACCCTTGGCACCCGGACGACAGGGGTTGCGCCGGTCCTGCCGGATCTGGTTCCGGAAATCATCTTTCCCACCTGGCTGGTGGCGCACCGGGAATTGCACAGCAATCCGCGCATCCGGCTGGTGTTCGACTTTCTCGCCGATCATCTGCCGCGCTGACAGCTCTCGACACTGCGGGGCGGCGCTGTATCCTGACCCGGCCTTCTTTCTCTCGGAGTATTCCCGATGCCGCTACGCCCGCTCGATATCGACCCTGCCTTGTGCCTGATCAATGGCCAGTGGCAGCCCCCCGCAGGTGGCGCGACCTTGCCGCTGACCAACCCGTCGGACGGCAGCGCGCTGTGCGAGATCGCGCGCGGCACGGCGGAGGATATTGACCGGGCCGTCGCAGCGGCAACGGCGGCACGTGCCGGGGCCTGGGGCCGCGCAACCGCGCTGGAACGGGGGCGCATCCTGTCGCGGATCGGCGCATTGGTTCTGGAAAACGCCGACGAACTGGCGCGGCTTGAGGCATTGGACGTGGGCAAACCCCTGAAACAGGCCCTTGCGGATGTGAACGCCCTGGCCCGCTACATGGAGTTCTATGCGGGTGCCGTGGACAAGCTGCATGGCACGACCATCCCCTATCTCGATGGCTATACCGTCTATACCCTGCGCGAGGCGCATGGGGTCACCGGGCATATCATCCCCTGGAACTACCCGATGCAGATCATCGGCCGGTCGGTCGGTGCCGCCCTGGCCACCGGCAATGCCGCCGTGCTGAAACCGGCGGAAGAAGCCTGCCTGACCGCACTGGCCTTTGGCGAGCTGGCGCGCCGGGCGGGCCTGCCCGATGGCGCGCTGAACGTGGTGCCGGGGCTGGGGGCCGAGGCAGGCGCGGCGCTGGCCGGGCATCCCGGCGTGCAACACGTCTCCTTCACCGGCTCTGTCGGGGTCGGCAAGCTGATCCAGAAGGCGGCAGGTGACAATGTGGTGCCGGTCACGCTGGAACTGGGGGGCAAATCGCCGCAGCTGGTCTTTGACGATGCCGATATTGACGCCGCCCTGCCCTTCCTTGTCAACGCGGGCATCCAGAACGCGGGCCAGACCTGTTCCGCCTCTTCGCGCATCCTGGTGCAGCGCGGTGTCTATGACCGGGTCGTCAGCGCCATGGCCGAACGCTATGCCGCGCTGCGGGTCGGTCCTGCCCTGAGCGATCTGGATGTGGGGCCGCTGATCTCGACCCGGCAGCGCGACATCGTGCGGGGTTTCCTCGAACGCGGCAGCGATCTGGAAATTGCGGCGCAGGCCACCCTTGGCGATCTGCCAGAGAACGGGGCTTACGTTGCCCCCACCCTCTTTGCCGGGGTCGCGGCGGATCACCCGCTGGCGCAGGACGAGATTTTTGGCCCCGTGCAGGTCATCATCCCCTTCGAGGATGAGGCCGAGGCGCTGGCCATCGCCAATGGCACCGACTACGGGCTTGTCGCTTCGGTCTGGACGCGGGATGGCGCACGGCAGATGCGGCTGGCACGCGCCTTGCACGCGGGTCAGGTGTTCCTGAACAACTATGGTGCCGGCGGCGGGGTGGAACTGCCTTTTGGCGGAACCGGGCTGTCGGGCCATGGCCGCGAAAAGGGATTCGAGGCGCTCTACGGGTTCACCTCGCTCAAGACCGTGGCGGCCTTTCACGGGTAGTGAAATACAAAACGCCCCGCAGCAACCTGCGGGGCGTCTGATACTGGTGCCGGGGTTTTCGAAAACCCCGGTCCGGTTCTTTCGGAAAACCGGTTACCCTTTTTCTTCGATGATCTCGACCATATGGGGGATCGAATTGATCATGCCGCGCACGGAAGGCGTGTCTTCCAGCTCGCGGGTGCGGTTCATCTTGTTCAGACCCAGACCGATCAGCGTGGCACGCTGTTTTGCGGGGCGGCGGATCGGCGAACCGATTTGCTTTACGACAATGGTTTTCGCCATGGTTTAGGCCTCCTCGGCTACTTGCGAAGATGTTTCAACGGCATCTTCACGCTTGGGCAGAATGTCCGCGACCTTCTTGCCGCGACGCTGCGCCACGGAACGGGGCGACTGCTCTTTGCGCAGGCCGTCCATGGTGGCGCGGATCATGTTGTAGGGGTTCTGCGAACCGATGGACTTGGACACAACGTCCTTGACGCCCAGCATTTCGAAAACGGCACGCATCGGACCACCGGCGATGATCCCGGTACCTTCCGGTGCGCTGCGCATCACGACCTTGCCCGCGCCGTGACGGCCGGCCATGTCGTGGTGCAGAGTGCGGCCTTCGCGCAGTTGAACGCGGATCATCTGGCGCTTGGCCTGCTCTGTGGCCTTGCGGATCGCCTCGGGGACTTCCTTGGCCTTACCCTTGCCAAAGCCGACGCGGCCTTTCTGGTCGCCGACAACGACAAGTGCGGCAAAGCCAAAGCGCTTACCACCCTTGACGGTCTTGGACACGCGGTTGATCGCCACAAGGCGGTCTGCAAATTCCGGGGTCTCTTCGCGCTGGTTGCGGCGGTTGCCCCCACGGTTGTCATCTCTGGCCATTTGCGGCCTCCTTGTTCTGCGGGCCTGTGCCCTGTTTGGTCAATCCAGGTGGGCATGTGGCCCCCGGATCATCGAAGGTGCGCAGTGAATGCGCACCCTACAGCTTTTTTGATCGTAGGGTGCGCATTCACTGCGCACCGCCACTTAGATTTTCAGACCGCCTTCGCGGGCCGCATCTGCAAGCGCCTTCACCTTGCCGTGGAACAGGAAACCGCCCCGGTCAAAGTATGCTTCTTCCACGCCGGCCTTCTTGGCACGCTCCGCAATCGCCGCACCAACCTTGGTTGCCGCGTCGATGTTGTTCTTGCCGACCACGCCCAGATCCTTTTCCAGGGAGGAGGCGGAAGCGATTGTCTTGCCAGCCACATCGTCGATCAGCTGAACGCTGATGTTCTTGGAAGACCGGTGCACGCTGAGGCGCAGGCGCCCGGCGTTGACGCGGCGAAGCTTGTTCCGAACGCGCAGGCGGCGTTTGATAAACAACTGTCTTTTCGTGTTTGCCATCTTTGCGTTCCTTACTTCTTCTTGCCTTCTTTGCGGAAGATGAACTCGCCCTTGTAGCGGATGCCCTTGCCCTTGTAGGGCTCGGGCTTGCGCCACGCGCGGATGTTCGAAGCAACCTGACCAACAAGCTGTTCGTCAATGCCTTCCACAACGATTTCGGTCTGCTTGGGCGCAGAGACGGTCACGCCTTCGGGCGCAACATAGTCCACGTCATGCGACAGGCCGAGGTTCAGTTTCAGAGTGTTGCCGGTCATCGCGGCACGATAACCAACACCCTGGATTTCCAGCTCTTTCTTGAAGCCGTCGGTCACACCGGTGACGAGGTTCGCCACCATGGTGCGGGACATGCCCCACTGCTGGCGCGCGCGCTTGGACTTGCCGCGCGGCGTCACGGTGATCACATTGTCCTCGACCGTGATGGTCACATCGTCGGTCGCCTTGAAGCTGCGGGTCCCCTTGGGGCCTTTCACTTCGACGGTCTGGCCGGAAACGGACGCGGAAACACCGCTGGGCAGTGCGACCGGTTTTTTACCAATACGAGACATCGAATTCTCCTTAGAATACGGTGCAGAGCACTTCGCCGCCAACATTGGCAGTCCGTGCAGCAGCATCCGACATCACACCTTTGGGGGTGGAGACAATCGACACACCCAGACCCTGACGGACCTGCGGGATGTCATTGGCGCCCATGTAGACGCGGCGACCGGGCTTGGAAACCCGCTTCAGCTCGCGAATGACAGGTTCACCCTCGTAGTACTTCAGGCTGATTTCGATGGCGGGGTGGCCGTCGGCGCCCGTCATCTTTTCATAGCCGCGAATGTAGCCTTCGTCGGCCAGCACATCCAGCACCCAGGCACGCAGCTTGGAAGCCGGTGTCATGACGGTGGACTTGCCGCGCATCTGGCTGTTGCGGATGCGTGTCAGCATATCTGCGATAGGATCGTTCATCTGATGCGCTCCTTACCAGCTCGACTTGACCATGCCGGGGATCTGGCCCGAGGAGCCGAGATCACGCAGCGCGATACGCGAGATTTTGAGTTTACGGTAATAGGCGTGCGGACGGCCCGTCAGCTGGCAGCGGTTGTGCAGGCGCACAGCGCTGGAGTTGCGGGGCAGTTTCGCCAGCTTCAGGGAGGCGCGGAAACGCTCTTCCATCGGCTTGCTTTCATCGCTGATGATCTCTTTCAGCGCGGCACGCTTTGCTGCGTATTTCTTGACCAGTGCTTCACGCTTCTTTTCGCGTGCGATCATGGATTTCTTAGCCATATCTAATCCTTCCCCGCGCTCAGGAGTTGAAAGGCATGTTGAAGGCTTTCAACAATGCTTTCGCTTCTGCGTCGGTTTTCGCCGTTGTGGCGATGACGATGTCCATACCCCAGGTCTCATCGACCTTGTCGAAATCGATTTCGGGGAACACGATGTGCTCTTTCAGGCCCATGGCATAGTTGCCGCGGCCGTCGAAAGACTTGCCCGAGATACCGCGGAAGTCGCGGATACGGGGCATTGCGATCGTGATCAGACGATCCAGGAATTCATACATGCGCTCACCGCGCAGGGTCACTTTCGCACCCAGCGGCATGTCTTCACGCACACGGAAACCGGCGATGGATTTCTTGGCCACGGTGGTCATGGCTTTCTGGCCCGCGATCGCGGTCAGGTCTTCCTGCGCGCTCTTGGCCTTCTTGCTGTCACGCACGGCTTCGGCACCACAACCGATGTTCAGCACGATCTTGTCGAGGCGCGGAATCATCATGTCGTTCTTGTAGCCGAACTCTTCACGCATCTTGGCGCGGATCTCGTCGCGGTAGACGCTCAGAAGACGGGGTGTGTAGGTTGCAGTATCAAGCATCGATCACGTCCCCCGTGGTTTTTGCAAAGCGCACTTTCTTGTCGCCTTCGATTTTGAAGCCCACGCGTGTCGCCTTGCCATTGGCATCGACGATGGCGAGGTTGCTCAGGTCGATCGGCATCGCCTTGGGGATGCGGCCGCCCTGGCTTTCCTGGGACTGGCGTGTGGCGCGGATGGAAATGTTGATCCCGTCCACAACGGCCTTGCCGGATTTCGGGTCAACAGACGTGATCGAACCCGTCTTGCCCTTGTCCTTGCCTGCCAGAACGATGACCTTGTCACCTTTGCGAAGTTTAGCAGCCATTACAGCACCTCCGGCGCAAGCGAGATGATCTTCATGAAGTTCTTGCCGCGCAACTCGCGCACAACCGGGCCAAAGATACGTGTACCGATCGGCTCGTTGTTGTTGTTCAGGATGACGGCGGCGTTACGGTCGAAGCGGATGGCGGTGCCATCGTCACGACGTACTTCCTTGGCGGTGCGAACAACGACGGCCTTGCGGACGTCGCCCTTTTTCACACGACCGCGGGGGATGGCTTCCTTGACCGACACGACAATGATGTCGCCGACGGACGCGTACTTACGCTTGGAACCACCCAGGACCTTGATGCACTGAACACGGCGTGCGCCGCTGTTGTCAGCAACATCCAGGTTGGTCTGCATCTGGATCATTTGGTTTCTCCCGACCTTTGGGGGGCGATGCGTGCCTTGTCCCCAGGGTTTCGATTAACGGTTGGTGCTTCAGGCCTCAGCGGTCTGCAGCACTTCCCAACGTTTGGTTTTCGACTTTGGTGCACATTCGATGATGCGGACACTGTCGCCCACCTTGAATGTGTTGTTCTCATCGTGCGCCCGGTACTTCTTGGACTTACGGATGGTCTTTTTCAGAACCGGGTGCGTGAAACGGCGTTCCACGGAAACGGTGACTGTCTGTTCATTTGCGTCGGAGGTCACGACACCGGACAAGATACGCTTGGGCATAGGTGCTCTCCTTATTCCGCAGCAGCCGCTTGAGCGGCCTTTTGGTTCAACACTGTTTTCACACGGGCGACGTCACGCTTGACGGTACGCAGACGTGCGGGGTTTTCCAGCTGGCCGGTGGCTTGCTGGAAGCGCAGGTTGAAGGCTTCTTTCTTCAGGTTGACAAGCTCGTCCCGGAGCTGATCCGGCGTCTTGTCATGCAGTTCCTTGGCGTTCATTGACGCTTTCCTTTCAACATCACCAGCAGGCCCCTAAAGGGTGACCATGATTCTGGTGGAGTTCATGATGAAGGGTGCCAATACGCCGGGAGCCGATTTAACGCAACCCCTGTTGTCGGATTGGGCCATTTTGCGTGGCAAAGACCGTCACTTCGCCCCTTCTTACCACTCGCCTTGCCCGCGTCACTGGGGTATCCAGCCGCCATGACCGATATCAGATCCCTCTTCGTGACCCGCCTTTACCATGCCGCCCTGTCTGCGCATGGCCCTGCCATCGACCCGGACGAGATGGAGGCCTCCTGTTATTCCATCGCAGAGGATGACGAGGCGGGGCAGCAATGGTCGGAAGACAACGGATACCCCGGCTATACCTCCTATGCCTCGCTGACCGACCTGCCCTACCGCTTTCCGATCTTCAAGGATCTGGTCAAGGCGCTGGACAAACATGTGGCGGATTTTGCCAGGGATCTGCAATTCGACCTGGATGGCAAAAAGCTGAAGCTTGAGGACCTGTGGATCAACATCCTGCCCGAAGGTGGCATCCACACCGGCCACCTGCATCCGCATTCGGTGATTTCCGGCACGACCTATGTCGCCATGCCCGACGGGGCCAGCGCCATCAAGTTCGAGGACCCGCGCCTGCCGATGATGATGGCCGCGCCGGGACGGCTGAAGGAGGCCCGGCCCGAAATGCGCACATTTGCCTATGTCGCGCCCAAGGTGGGTGATGTCCTGCTGTGGGAAAGCTGGCTGCGCCACGAGGTGCCGATGAACATGTCCGAGGACGACCGCATCTCCGTCAGCTTCAACTACAGCTGGGGCTGACGCTGGCAGGTCAGCGCAGCAATGCCCCCGCCGGTAGCTGCGCGGACGGGGGTCTGGCTCTGCTTTACTATATCTGCACTATATAATGTGCGCGCGATCACTTGTCGGTGGGTTTGGGGGCTTCTTCCGTGTCACCGGCCGGTTGATCCGCAGTACCGGCATCCTCCGTGCTTTCGCTGTCCGAACCGGCATCTGACTGGGCATCACCAGCCGGCGCATCGGCGTTTTCCGATCCTTCGGCGGCGGTGCCCTCCGCAGCCGCCTCATCCGTGCCGGATTGAACCGCTTTATCGCCATCCCGGGGGTTGTCCTCCGCCCCCTCTGCCGCAGTGCCATCGCCGGGCGCTGTCGCTTCGCTGCCCTGGGCTGTATCCCCCGATTGCAATTCGCTCATCCGCCGTTCCGCCTCAAGCAGCGCGTTCGACCGTTCCTCAAGGTTCGCGGTCAGCTCGGTCACCATCTGCTGGACCTCCTGCCGCTGCGCCTCCGCCTGTTCCACGTCGGTGGCCAATGCGCTGCGCTCTGCCGTCAGCCGCTCGATGTCGGATTGCAGCGTCTGCCTGCGTGCTTCCATCTCGGTCAAGCTGGTTTCCATCGTGGTCACCTGCGCGCGCAGATCCGTCTCCTGCTGCGTCAGTTCCTGCATCTTCTTTTCGGCGGCCGCAGCATCCTCTGACAGGCGCGCGCTGTCGTCGGTCAGGCTTGCCAGAGTCTCGCGCAATGTCGCTTCTTCGGACCGCGCCTCTTCAAGGCGGGCGTTCACATCGTTCAGCTCCTGCGACTGCGCGTCGATTTCCGTGGTAAGGCCGCTCTTGCGTTGCTCGAACCCGGCGATCTCTTCCCGCATCGGCGCCAGCAGCGCTTCCAGTTCCTCGATCTTTTGCTGCTGTTGCGCGATTGTGTTCTCGGCTTCGGATTGCTGGTTGCGCAACCCGTCCAGCTGTGGCTGCAGCGTGTCGATCTCGCCCTGGACCGCATCGCGATCCCCCTCCAGCGTCGCGACTTCGGGTTGCAGGCTGGCGATCCGGGCCTGCAGATCCTCGACAGTTCCGCTGGCCTCGGCGCGCTGGCTGATGTCGCTTTCAAGCTGCTGGATCGTCCGATCCGATTGCGACTGCGCCGTAACAAAGTAAAGCGCCGTGCCCCAGCCAAGAACCGCCACCGCACCGACCGCCAACAGTTCCGTGTTCCACGATGTCTTCTTGCTGTCAGCCATGATGTGTTTCCCCCTGCGGGCCGCGCGGCCCTGTAAAATTGTCAATATTTCGTGATCAACGCCCATGCGGCGCGACAGGTTCCACGATATATATATCAATAACCGGTGCCGGTGCCTGCCGCAGCACAGCGCGCGCATTGCACAGCAAAGAATCCTGACACTGCCACGCCAAACGCGGTAAGGTTCCAGAATGACAGTTCGCCTCTCCCCCCTCCGGTTTCCGCCTGCCCTCCTGCTGGCGCTCATCCTCGCGTTCTGCATGACGCTGATCCCCGCGATCACCCATGCCGCAACCATCAAGGATTTTGTCGGCTCCTACGAAGGCGAAGCGGAGGTGATGGTGGACGGCATCCCGCAGAAACGGGACATGAGCGTCACCATCGCGCCGACCAAGGAGGGGTTCAAACTCAGCTGGACCTCCGCCACCCACCGCGAGGACGGCCGGATCAAGGAAAAATCCTATTCCATCGGATTCGTCCCCAGCGCCCGCGACAACATCTATCAATCCGCGATGAAGACGAACCTTTTCGGCAAGGCCACGCCGCTGGACCCCTTGCAGGGCGAACCCTTTGTCTGGGCCCGGATTGAGGGCGACACTTTCTCCGTCTTCTCGCTGTTCATCGACCCGGCGGGGGATTACGAGATGCAGGAATTCCACCGCACGCTGGCCCCCGGCGGGCTGGACCTGTTGTTTCGACGCGTGCGCGAAGGCACCATAGAGCGCGAGATCAGAACCCTGTTGCGCCGCAAGGACTGAGCCTACAGCCGTTCGGGCAGGTCCCTGCAGATCGGCCAGCAGTCAGAACTCGCCCCTTGCCACCTCCCCCCGCATCCCCTATAGCACGGCCATTGAGTCGGGGTGCGTCCACACGCGCCCCGTTTCAGTTACACATCAAGACGCGACGAGGGCGAGCGATGAGCGCCTGTCCTCCAATCCGTTGACATCCCAAAGACAAGGGATTTGCACATGGCTCAAAGCCAGAACATCCGCATTCGCCTGAAGGCGTTTGATTACCGGGTGCTTGATGCCTCCACTCAGGAAATCGTCAACACCGCCAAACGCACCGGCGCCTCCGTTCGCGGCCCCATTCCGCTGCCGAACAAGATCGAGAAATTCACCGTTCTGCGTGGTCCCCACGTTGACAAGAAATCCCGTGACCAATTCGAGATCCGCACGCACAAGCGCCTGCTGGACATCGTTGATCCGACTCCCCAGACCGTGGACGCGCTGATGAAGCTCGACCTGGCCGCTGGTGTGGACGTCGAGATCAAGCTGCAATCGTAAGGAGGGCAAGAACATGTTGCGCTCAGGCGTTATTGCGAAAAAAGTCGGCATGACCCGACTGTTCATGGAAGACGGGCGTCAGATCCCCGTTACCGTTCTTCAACTCGACAAGCTTCAGGTTGTCGCACAGCGTACCACCGAAAAAGACGGCTATACCGCCGTTCAGCTCGGTGCGGGCACAGCCAAGGTCAAGCGGACCTCCCAGGCGATGCGCGGCCACTTTGCCGCCGCCAAGGTTGAACCCAAGCGCAAGGTTGCCGAGTTCCGCGTGGACGCGGAAAACCTGATCCCCGTTGGTGAGGAAATCATCGCGGACCATTACTTTGCCGGTCAGTATGTTGACGTTGCAGGCACCTCCATCGGTAAAGGTTTTGCCGGTGCGATGAAGCGCCACAACTTCGGCGGTCTGCGGGCCTCGCACGGTGTGTCGATCTCGCACCGTTCGCACGGTTCCACAGGCCAGTGTCAGGACCCCGGCAAGGTGTTCAAGGGCAAGAAGATGGCCGGTCACATGGGTGCTGCCCGTGTCACCACCCAGAACCTCGAAGTTGTCAAAACCGACAGCGCACGTGGTCTGATCATGGTCAAGGGCGCCGTCCCCGGCTCCAAGGGTGGCTGGGTCACCGTCAAGGACGCGGTCAAGAAACCGTTCCCCGATGACGCAATCCTGCCCGCCGCGCTGAAGTCCGCCGCCGACGAAGCCGCGAAAGCCGCTGAAGAAGCAGCCGCCGCAGCCGCAGCCGAGGCAGAAGCCGAAGCCAAGCGTCTGGCCGAAGAGCAAGCAGCAGCCGAAGCCGAAGCGCTGAAAGCCGCTGAAGCCGAAATCGCAGCCGAAGGTTCCGATGAGCCGGCCGCTGACGAAGACAAGAAAGAAGGTGACGCATGAAACTCGATGTCATCAAACTCGACGGCGGCAAGGCCGGATCGGTAGACCTGGACGAGGCCCTGTTCGGCCTTGAGCCGCGCGCCGACATCCTGCACCGCGTCGTGCGCTGGCAGCGTAACAACGCCCAGCAAGGCACGCACAAGGTCAAGACACGGTCCGAAGTGAGCTACTCGACCAAGAAGATCTATCGCCAGAAAGGCACCGGCGGCGCACGCCACGGCGCGCGTTCTGCACCGATCTTCCGCAAGGGTGGTATCTACAAGGGCCCGACCCCGCGCAGCCACGGTCACGAACTGACCAAGAAGTTCCGCAAGCTGGGCCTGCGCCACGCGCTGTCCGCCAAGGCGAAAGCCGGTGCATTGGTCATCATTGATGACGCGATGTCCGATGGCAAAACAGCAGCTCTGGCCAAACAGGTGAAAAACCTCGGCTGGAAGCGGGCGCTGATCATTGACGGTGCAACCGTGAATGAGAACTTCCTGCAAGCCGCGCGCAACATCGAAGGTCTGGATATCCTGCCGACAATGGGCGCAAACGTTTACGACATCCTCAAGCGTGACACCCTGGTGATCACCAAGGCGGGGATCGAAGCACTGGAGGCCCGTTTGAAATGACCGCCAAGCACGAACATTACGACGTGATCCGCAAGCCGATCATCACCGAGAAAGCGACAATGGCGTCGGAAAACAACGCCGTCGTCTTTGAAGTGGCGATGGGCAGCAACAAGCCCCAGATCAAGGAGGCCGTAGAGGCGCTCTTTGGTGTCAAGGTGAAGGCCGTGAACACGACCATCACCAAGGGCAAGGTCAAGCGTTTCCGTGGCCAGATCGGCACACGCCGGGACGTCAAGAAGGCCTATGTGACGCTTGAAGAAGGCAACACGATCGACGTCTCCACCGGGCTGTAAGGCCCGAGACGCGAAAAGACGCAAAGGCCCTCCGCGCAAGCGGGGGGCCTTTTTCTGTTTCGCGGTGCAGGTTTAGCGCATTTGCACCGCCGGCGGCAATCTACCTTACATATTTGTAAGCAAATTCTGAGCCTTAGAACCTATACAGCCTGTGCTGATGAGGAGTATGCCAAGCGCAGGATTGGAGTTTGGACCTGCCGAGGTACAGTCCGCATATCCATGGTCCGGTCCGTTACAGGAACTATTATGGACTCTAAAATGAGACAATATCTTGTGGCAGCATTCGCGTCGATTGCGCTGTTCAACACTGCCTTCGCCGATGAACCCGTTGATGCCTCCGACTCCACCATTGCCGAACAGCGCGCGGCACTTGCCTCCAGCGCCGACGGCGTTGGCTTTGGGCCGCAATCCCCGCGTGACATCAGCGTGACCACGGGCAGCAACCCGCGCGTCTTTGGTGCGGCACCTGCCTATACGCAGATGAACCTTTGCAACATCCACTTCCACGAAAACGCGGAGCACCGCGGCGGCGAGTTCACGACCTACGCCGGAAATGGCGATGGCCACGGCAACGGAACCGGCTTCAAGTATGATGGTGAATTGACCGCAGCCGAACTTGCGCCGCTGGATCACAAGGTCGGTGTCAACGAGCATGGCGATCTTGAGCCAGGTGACACCATCGAGGTTCACTTTGTCTATTCCACCGCTCAGGTTGAACCGGGCCCGACATTGGGGGCCTGCCTGAACGATGCCATCGGCAACCCGCAGCTGCGGGTCGAGGCCGAGGTGATGGTCCTGGTGAACGATGAACAGGCGCTGGATTTCACCAAGCTGGCGCAGGTTGATAAAGTGAACGGCTACTACCAGGCGCCCAATCTGCTGGAAACGCTGGGGGAACCCGTGACCTATGCCGGATCGACAACCGGGCCGGGGTACAATGAAAAGGCATCACCTTTTGAGGTCACATGGAACGTCCGGCCCAAGGTTGCGCATGTGAGCATCCAGTCCGTCGAAACCTGGCTCAAGGACAACCCGTTTGAGGAAGACCACGCCCATGGCGTCCGCAATCTGGTGGTTAACCCTGACCTGCTGTCTCCGATCACCCATTGAGGGGCGGCTCAGGATACTGACATGTGGCTGCCGGGGACAGTTCGCGAGATTTGGGGTCTAATCACTTGACCCTCCCTGCGTCCTCCCCTACACGACCCCATCGGCAAAGCCCCGGATTCGTCCGGGGCTCTGTCGTTGTTTGTATGCCGGGCGGTGCACGCCCTGTGTACATCCGGTGCACAGGTTGTGCGCCAATCCCTCGGGGACCTTCGGGGCCCTATAAACCATAGCCAGCCTCGCGCTGGCACACAGCTAAACGGAAGACAGACAACATGGCACTCAAGTCGTACAAACCGACGACGCCGGGCCAGCGTGGGCTGGTACTGATCGACCGTTCGGAGCTTTGGAAAGGCCGCCCGGTCAAAGCCCTTACTCAGGGTCTGACCAAATCCGGCGGACGGAACAACACCGGACGGATCACAATGCGTCGTACAGGTGGTGGTGCAAAGCGCCTCTACCGTATCGTTGATTTCAAACGCAACAAGCTGGACATGTCCGCTGTTGTCGCGCGGATCGAATATGACCCGAACCGGACAGCCTTCATTGCCCTGATCCAGTACGAAGATGGCGAACAGGCCTATATCCTGGCCCCTCAGCGTCTGGCCGTCGGCGACAAGGTCATCGCAGGCGCAAAGCAGGACATCAAGCCGGGCAACGCAATGCCATTCTCCGGCATGCCCATCGGCACAATCGTCCACAACATCGAAATGAAGCCCGGCAAAGGCGGTCAGATCGCCCGTGCCGCAGGCACCTACGCACAATTCGTGGGCCGCGATGGCGGCTATGCCCAGATTCGTCTGAGCAGCGGCGAACTGCGCCTGGTGCGTCAGGAATGCATGGCCACCGTCGGTGCCGTGTCGAACCCCGACAACTCCAACCAGAACTACGGCAAAGCGGGCCGCATGCGTCACAAGGGCATCCGCCCCTCTGTGCGTGGTGTCGTGATGAACCCGATCGACCACCCGCATGGTGGTGGTGAAGGCCGGACCTCTGGTGGTCGTCATCCGGTGACCCCATGGGGCAAGCCGACAAAGGGTGCCAAGACCCGCAACAAGAACAAAGCGTCCAGCAAGCTGATCATCCGCTCGCGGCACGCCAAGAAGAAGGGGCGTTAATAGATGTCTCGTTCAGTATGGAAAGGCCCTTTTGTCGACTCTTATGTCCTCAAGAAGGCCGAAGCGTCGCGTGAGAGCGGCCGGAACGAAGTGATCAAGATCTGGTCGCGCCGTTCCACGATCCTCCCGCAGTTTGTTGGCCTGACGTTCGGCGTCTACAACGGTCACAAGCACATCCCCGTCAACGTCAGCGAAGACATGATTGGTCAGAAGTTCGGTGAATATTCCCCGACACGGACCTACTACGGTCATGCCGCCGACAAAAAAGCAAAGCGGAAATAAGCCATGAGCAAGGATAAAAATCCCCGCCGCGTGGCAGACAACGAAGCCCGCGCAAAACTGCGCATGCTGAAGACGTCGCCGCAGAAACTGAACCTCGTTGCCGGCCTGATCCGCGGCAAGAAGGTGGAACGTGCCCTCACGGACCTGACCTTCTCCAAGAAGCGGATCGCGCAGGACGTGAAGAAATGCCTTCAGTCCGCCATCGCCAACGCCGAGAACAACCACAACCTTGACGTGGACGAGCTGATCGTGGCCGAAGCCTATGTCGGCAAGAACCTGACCATGAAGCGCGGTCGCCCGCGTGCGCGTGGCCGGTTCGGCAAGATCATGAAGCCGTTTGCCGAAGTCACCATCGTCGTGCGTCAAGTTGAGGAGCAAGCATAATGGGTAACAAAGTAAACCCGATCGGCATGCGCCTGCAGGTCAACCGCACTTGGGACAGCCGCTGGTATGCCGATACGAAGGACTACGGCGATCTTCTGCTGGAAGACCTCGCCATCCGCGCCTTCATCAAGGAAGAGTGCAAGCAGGCCGGTATCGCCCGCGTGATCATCGAACGTCCGCACAAGAAGTGCCGCGTCACGATCCACACCGCGCGTCCCGGCGTCATCATCGGCAAGAAGGGTGCAGACATCGAAGGTCTGCGTCAGAAGATCGCCAAGATGACCAGCTCGGAACTGCACCTCAACATTGTTGAAGTCCGCAAGCCCGAACTGGATGCCGCATTGGTCGGTGAAAGCATCGCACAGCAGCTGGAGCGCCGGGTTTCCTTCCGCCGCGCCATGAAACGTGCGGTTCAGAACGCCATGCGTATGGGTGCCCTGGGTATCCGTGTGAACCTCGCAGGCCGCCTTGGCGGTGCCGAGATCGCCCGGACCGAATGGTACCGCGAGGGCCGCGTGCCTCTGCACACACTGCGTGCAGACATCGACTATGCCCACGTGGAAGCCGAAACGGCCTATGGCATCATCGGGATCAAGACCTGGATCTTCAAAGGCGAGATCATGGAACATGATCCGGGTGCCCGCGATCGCAAGCACCAGGAACTTCAAGACGGCCCAGCACCTCGCGGTGCCGGCGGTCGCCGGTAAGGAGCAGATAGATGCTACAGCCAAAACGGACGAAATTCCGCAAGCAGTTCAAAGGCTCGATCAAGGGTCTGGCAAAGGGCGGGTCTGACCTGAACTTTGGCACCTACGGCCTGAAGGCGCTGCAGCCTGAGCGTGTCACAGCACGCCAGATCGAAGCCGCACGCCGTGCCATGACGCGCCACATGAAGCGTCAGGGCCGCGTCTGGATCCGTATCTTCCCGGATGTCCCGGTCACCTCCAAGCCCGTCGAAGTGCGTATGGGTAAGGGTAAAGGTTCCGTCGACTTCTGGGCAGCCAAGGTGAAGCCGGGCCGGATCATGTTCGAAATCGACGGTGTCGGTGACGACGTGGCCCGCGAAGCGCTGCGCCTGGCCGCGATGAAGCTGCCGATCAAGACACGGGTTGTCGTCAGAGAAGATTGGTAGGCGGTGCGCATGAATGCGCACCCTACGTAGGGTGTGCGCTCTGCGCGCACCTCTGTTGACCAAGACGCAGAGATATGAAAGCCCCCGCTGAGACATCAGCGGGGGCTTTCTGTTTGCCAGCCGCTTCTTACAGGCTCTTGCGCAACGATACCTCGCATATGATATATAGCGATGAAGCGCTTTTTGGTGTGCGAGTGGAGAGCATGGCGAACAACACGAAAAAACCGTAGTAAACGGGGGCTGGATCGCCCGTAACGCAAAAAGCGGTAAGTTCGTCGCAGTCGGGACGAACACGAGTACGTCGAAAAGCAACCCGAAGACGGTTAAGACGATTAAAGAAGTCTCCAGCAAGCGAGGCGTTGCATTGCAGCGACTTGCGGATCGGTAAACGCCATTACAGGATAACACTCGCCGACGCGATGGCCGCTCACGATGAAGCGCTAACCTATGGAGGTCGTGATGCTGTTTCCAGCCTTCACCTCATCCAGTCCGCAATTTCGAGGCCATACTCTGGATACCACCGCTCGATCGCGGCAAAGGCTTCTGCGCTTTTGGAAAGCGTGGTTGGCAACCACGGGTTTATTGACGGCAACAAGCGCACAGCCTGGATTCTGGTGGAGTTGTTGATCAAGACACGGGTTGTCGTCAGAGAAGATTGGTAGGCGGTGCGCATGAATGCGCACCCTACGTAGGGTGTGCGCTCTGCGCGCACCTCTGCTGACCAAGATGTAGAGATATGAAAGCCCCCGCTGAGACATCAGCGGGGGCTTTCTGTTTGCGCGATATCCCATGCTATGGATTTTGCATCATGTCAGCGATAGGCTCGTCGCATCCCATAACAAAAGGTCCAACGCGATGAAGAAAGTCCCCAAGCCGACGACCGATGCCGCCCTCATCAAGGCCTTCCTGGACAAGGGCGGAGAGGTGAAGAAGGGCAAGACCAAGCCGATGCGCGAAGACCTCGGGCTTAGCAACAATCAATGGGGCAGCAAGCTGACCAAGGAAGAAAAAGCGGCGAAGAAGGCCAGGTAGCCCGCTTTCCGCGCCTGAGCCCCTGCCCTGCCCGCTCCGGCCCCCTACAGGCCTGCAATAGGCCCCGCCAGGCACGGTCTGCGCGCTACAGCCCCCCGCACCCCCCAACGACAAAGGCCGCCCCCTGTGGGAGCGGCCTTGCCTGTTCGTGTGCGCAGGAGCGCGCCCTTGCGGGCGCCTGCCCGATCAGTCGGTGATCTTCGACACCACGCCCGCACCAACGGTGCGGCCGCCTTCGCGGATCGCAAAGCGCAGGCCCTGCTCCATCGCGATCGGCGCGATCAGTTCAACGCCAAAGGACACGTTGTCGCCCGGCATCACCATCTCGGTGCCTTCGTTCAGCTGAACCGTGCCGGTCACGTCGGTGGTCCGGAAGTAGAACTGCGGACGGTAGTTCGCGAAGAACGGCGTGTGACGGCCACCCTCTTCCTTGGTCAGGATATAGGCTTCGGCTTCGAACTTGGTGTGCGGGGTCACGGAACCCGGCTTGCACAGCACCTGGCCACGCTCGACGCCTTCACGCTCCACACCACGCAGCAATGCGCCGATGTTGTCGCCCGCTTCACCACGGTCCAGCAGCTTGCGGAACATTTCAACGCCTGTGCAGGTCGTCTTCTTGGTGTCGCGGATGCCGACGATCTCGATCTCGTCGCCCACATTGATCACGCCACGTTCCACACGGCCGGTCACAACCGTACCACGGCCGGAGATCGAGAACACGTCCTCGACTGGCATCAGGAAGGGCTGGTCAACCGCACGCTCGGGGGTCGGGATCCATTCGTCAACCGCAGCCATCAGCGCGCGGATCGAATTCTCGCCGATCTCGGGATCGCGGCCTTCCATCGCCGCCAGCGCGGAGCCGGGGATGACCGGGATGTCGTCGCCGGGGTATTCATAGGAAGACAGCAGCTCGCGGATTTCCATTTCCACCAGTTCCAGCAGTTCCGCGTCGTCCACCTGGTCGACCTTGTTCATGTAGACAACCATGGTGGGGATGCCCACCTGGCGGCCCAGCAGGATGTGCTCGCGGGTCTGGGGCATCGGGCCGTCAGCCGCGTTCACAACCAGGATCGCGCCGTCCATCTGCGCCGCACCGGTGATCATGTTCTTGACGTAGTCGGCGTGGCCGGGGCAGTCGACGTGGGCGTAGTGACGCGCATCGGTCTCGTATTCCACATGCGCGGTCGAAATGGTGATCCCGCGGGCCTTCTCTTCGGGTGCGCCGTCGATCTGGTCATACGCACGGAAGTCGCCGAAATACTTCGTGATCGCCGCTGTCAGCGTTGTCTTGCCGTGGTCAACGTGACCAATCGTGCCGATGTTAACGTGCGGCTTGTTACGTTCAAACTTTGCCTTTGCCATGGTGTGGCTCCTTCATTTTTATTCAAAACGGTGCGTGCACGGCACACACCCTACGGGTTTGTGTAGGGTGCGTGGTTTCCCACGCACCGCTGGATCAAGCGAATTTGGACTGGATTTCGTCCGAGATGTTCTGCGGCACGGCCTCGTAATGGTCGAACTGCATGGTGAAGTTCGCACGGCCCGACGACATCGACCGCAGCGTGTTGATGTAGCCGAACATGTTGGCCAGCGGCACGAAGCAGTCGATCGCAATCGCGTTGCCGCGTGTGTCCTGACCCTGCACCTGACCGCGACGCGACGTGAGGTCGCCAATGATGCCGCCGGTGTATTCCTCGGGCGTCACCACTTCGACTTTCATGATCGGTTCCAGCAGTTTCGCACCGGCCTTCTTCATGCCTTCGCGCATACCCATCCGGGCCGCGATTTCGAACGCCAGCACCGAAGAGTCAACATCGTGGAACTTACCGTCGATCAGCGCCACCTTGAAGTCGATGACAGGGAAGCCCGCCAGCGGACCGGAGTCCAGAACCGACTTGATACCCTTTTCCACACCCGGGATATATTCCTTGGGCACGGCACCACCGACGATGCGGCTTTCGAAGGAATAGCCTTCGCCCGGCTCCGTCGGCATCAGGATCATCTTCACCTCGGCGAACTGACCGGAACCACCGGACTGCTTCTTGTGAGTGTAGGTGATCTCGGCTTCGCGCGTAATCGTTTCGCGGTAAGCCACCTGCGGTGCACCGATGTTCGCTTCGACCTTGAATTCACGCTTCAGGCGATCCACCAGGATGTCGAGGTGAAGTTCGCCCATGCCCTTCATGATGGTCTGACCGGATTCGAGGTCGGTCTCCACGCGGAAGGACGGGTCCTCGGCAGCCAGACGGGCCAGACCTGCGGACATCTTTTCCTGGTCGGCTTTTGTCTTGGGCTCGACCGCGATCTCGATCACCGGATCCGGGAAGGTCATGGTTTCCAGCACCACCGGATCGTTCTGGGCACAAAGCGTGTCACCTGTGGTGGTGTCTTTCAGACCCGCCAGCGCGATGATGTCGCCCGCAAAGGCTTCTTCGATTTCCTCGCGGTTGTTGGAGTGCATCATCATCATACGGCCGATGCGCTCTTTCTTGCCCTTGGTGGAGTTCAGGATGTTGTCACCCTTGTTGAGCTTGCCCGAATAGATGCGGGTGAAGGTCAGCGAGCCGACGAAGGGGTCGTTCATGATTTTGAACGCAAGGCCCGAGAACGCCATGTCGTCATCCGCGCGGCGCGGGATGTTGCGGGTTTCCGTTTCGTCACCGGGTTTGAAGCCCATGTAATCGACAACGTCCAGCGGGCTGGGCAGATAGTCGATCACGGCGTTCAGCAGAGGCTGCACGCCCTTGTTCTTGAACGCGGAACCACAGAGGACGGGAATGAATTTGATCGCCAGCGTACCCTTGCGGATCAGCTTGCGCAGCGTGTCCACGTCCGGCTCTGCGCCGTCCATCAGGTAGTTTTCCATGGCGTCATCATCCATCTCGACCGCAGTCTCGATGAGGTGGGCGCGCCATTCGTCGGCCTGTGCCTTGAGGCTGTCGCGGATCTCGCGCTGTTCCCAGGACGCGCCGAGGTCTTCACCGGCCCAGACCCATTCTTTCATGGTCACCAGGTCGACCATGCCCTCAAGCTCGTTTTCGGCGCCGATCGGGATCTGGATCGGTGCCGGTGTCGCACCGGTACGGTCCTTGATCATCTTCACGCAGTTGAAGAAGTCGGCGCCGATCTTGTCCATCTTGTTGACGAAGACGATGCGCGGCACCTTGTAGCGGTCGGCCTGGCGCCAGACAGTCTCTGTCTGCGGCTCGACACCGGCGTTGGCGTCAAGCACGGCAACCGCGCCGTCGAGAACGGCCAATGAACGCTCAACCTCGATGGTAAAATCCACGTGGCCGGGCGTGTCGATGATGTTCATCCGGTACTTGGTGTCGGATGTGGCATCTGCTGTCGGCTCTTCCTGGCGCTGCCAGAACGTTGTCGTCGCAGCGGAAGTGATGGTGATGCCGCGCTCCTGCTCCTGCTCCATCCAGTCCATCGTGGCCGCACCGTCGTGGACCTCACCGATGTTGTGGCTCTTGCCGGTGTAGAACAGGATGCGTTCCGAACATGTGGTCTTGCCGGCATCGATGTGCGCCATGATGCCAAAGTTGCGATAGCGTTGAAGCGGATAGTCGCGTGCCATTGGGAGGTGTCCTCAGAGGTCTTGCGTTAAAAAGGGTCAGGGGCCACGCGTATCGCAGCCCCGATCTTTGAAGTGAATTACCAGCGGTAGTGGCTGAATGCCTTGTTGGCATCGGCCATCTTGTGCGTGTCTTCACGCTTTTTCACGGCTGTGCCACGGGATTGAACGGCATCCAGCAGTTCCCCGGCAAGACGTTCTTCCATGGTGTTCTCGTTGCGCGAACGCGCGGCCTTGATCAACCAGCGGATCGCCAGCGCCTGACGACGCTCGGGACGCACTTCCACGGGCACCTGGTAGGTCGCACCACCGACGCGGCGCGAGCGCACTTCGACGGAGGGCTGGATGTTTTCAAGTGCTTCGTGGAACACTTCGATGGGCGCGCGTTTGATCTTGTCCTCAACGCGGGTCATCGCGTTGTAGACGATTGTTTCGGCGACGGATTTCTTGCCGTCGATCATGAGGTTGTTCATGAATTTGGTCAGAACCAGATCGCCATACTTGGCGTCCGGCAGAACTTCGCGTTTTTCAGCGGCGTGGCGGCGTGACATGTCGTTGTCTTCCTTCGTGGGCTCGGGTGGTGCGCATCAATGCGCACCCTACGGATGGATGAGTAGGGTGCGCATTGACTGCGCACCGCTGCACAAATTACTTCGGACGCTTGGCACCGTACTTGGAACGGCGCTGCTTACGATCCTTGACGCCTTGCGTATCCAGAACGCCGCGCAGGATGTGGTAACGCACACCGGGAAGGTCTTTGACACGGCCGCCGCGGATCAGGACAACGGAGTGTTCCTGAAGGTTGTGGCTTTCACCCGGAATATAGCTGATGACCTCAAAGCCGTTGGTCAGGCGCACCTTGGCAACCTTACGCATGGCCGAGTTCGGTTTCTTCGGTGTGGTGGTGTACACGCGGGTACAGACGCCACGCTTCTGCGGGCATTCCTGCAGGTGCATGGATTTCGAGTATTTACGCTTCGGCTGCCGCGGCTTGCGGATCAGCTGTTGGATCGTTGGCATTCCGGTTTATCCCCGTTCTGTCTCACATCAGATGCACGAGGAGCACCCCATGCGGTTTCAAATTCGATGCTTTACCTTCGGCAAAGCAAAAACACCGCAACGTTCCCGTACCGAGGAAAACGAGGCGGTGGGGTTACAGAGGACCGGATCAGCATTAGACCGGGTCTTGACCACGTAGCTTATGATTTCGGGCCAGCAGGGGTTGCCCCACGTCCCGGATAGCGCGCGTATAGGCCGTTGGGCACAGGGTGTCAACAGCCCCCGGGCCGTCAGGATCGCAGCGCACCAGGAGCAAAGGCGCTTGCAACGGCGCCTGCCGCACCTGCATATTCGGGGTCACCCGCAGGCCTCAAGAGGAAACCACCCGTATGCAGGCGATCGGACTTTGCCGTTTTTCCTATCCCGCGCTGGGGGGTTTCCAGGTCGAACATGAGGACATCGAGGAAAGGATCGCCTATCTTTACGAAGACAGGCGGCTGGAAGAGCGGTTTCAACTGCTCGAAACCGTCGCCCTGCCCTGTCTGAGGGCACAGACCGACCCTGATTTCAGCCTGATCATCGTCCTTGGCGACCAGTTTCCGAAACACCATGAGAAACGGCTCGAATCCCTTGTCAAAGACCTGCCGCAGGCCCTGATTCACAAGGAACCACCGCGCAACCAGCGCGAGGTGATGAAGGAAATCCTGAACGAAGCGCGGATCAATCCGGCGGAGCCCTGCCTGCAATTCCGGTATGACGACGATGATGCGGTCTCTGTCGATTTCATCGAAAAGCTGCGCCGCGCGGTGGCAGATTCCAGCGCGTTGATCGGCAGCAACCGCACGGTCGCCTATGACTGGAATCGCGGCTTCGTGGCAGAATTCGGTGCGGAGGGGATTGCGGCGGTGGACATGTTCCGCCAGTTCTACGTCGCCTCGCTGGGCATGTACATCAAGGGCAATTGTTCACAGACCATCATGAACTTTGCGCATGAGAAAATCCCCCGGTTCATGCCCGCGATCAGTTTCTCGGACCCCGCGATGTGGGTGCGCAGCCACAACGGCTTTAACGATTCGCGGCAGAAAAAGGTCAAGCCGATCCCGGTGACCCCGCTGAGCGGCGCACAGGAAAAGCTGTTCAGGAAACGGTTTGCCATCGACGCGGATCACGTCAGGCGGGTCTTTTCAGGCAGCTGACAGCTTGCGCTCGCGGTAGAAAGTGAAGACCCCGGTCGCCACGACAATTGCCGCCCCCGTCAATGTCATCCAGCCGGGCCATTCGCCAAAGACGAACCAGCCCAGCAACAATGCCCAGACCAGCTGCGTGTAGCGGAAGGGCGCGGTGAAAGACACGTCGCCCACCCGCATCACCCAGATGGACAGGAAGTAGCCGGCCATGATCACCACCGCCGAGCTGATGATCAGCACCCAGATATCCGGCGCGATTGAAACCCAAGGGCCGAACAGCGACACCAGACCGAAGGACACCATCACCGCAACCGCCGTGCTGAGCGCAACGGTCATCGAGGGAACCTGCGGCGACAGCTGCCGGGTGATCAGGTCACGGGCGGTGACCCCCAGCACCGCCAGCAGCGCATAGATCGCCCAGATGTTGAACCCTTCCGCCCCCGGCCTGATGATCAGCATGACACCCGCAAACCCGATCACGATCGCCGTGATGCGCCGACGCCCGACCGCCTCGCGCAGGAACAGCGCCGAGGCAAGGGTCACGGCCAGCGGCACCACCTGCATGATCGCGGTGATATTGGCGAGCGGCATTTTGAAAAGGGCGGTGAGGAAAAAGTAAGAGATACTGATCTCTGTCGCGGCCCTGGCCCCGATCAGGACCCAGTCGCGGCGCGCGATGTC
The DNA here is from genome assembly GCF_027213915.1 of Sulfitobacter sp. G21635-S1. NCBI lineage: Bacteria > Pseudomonadati > Pseudomonadota > Alphaproteobacteria > Rhodobacterales > Roseobacteraceae > Sulfitobacter > Sulfitobacter sp. G21635-S1. Next base: position 22,592 of record NZ_JAPWGV010000019.1, on the reverse strand, counting down.
GAAATGCATCGTCCCGATCCGCCCCTTGGTCGCCAGCATCAGCGAACAGGTGATCAGCGAACGGATGAAGATCAGCTGCGCCAGCGGCACCGCGCCCGCCGTCAGTTTCAACAGCGCATCATTCAGGGTGAAAGACGCCATGGAGGCCGTCATCAGCAACGCGCCAAGCAGAGTGGGTGACATTGTTCGGCGCCCTTCGACAAGTGTAACTGGCGCACCCTATGCCGCGTCGCCGGGCATGCACAATCCCACCCGACGCAGGGGCCGGAAAAACGAAAACCCCCGACACCTGGGGTGCCGGGGGCTTTCTTCAATCACGGGTGATCAGATCAATCGCGGCTTTCTTCATCCACGATCACGGTGTCAAAGACATCGCCGCCGACCACATCGTCGCTTGCTTCCGGCGCGGCGAGGCGTGCGGCCTGCTCTGCCTCTTCGCGGCGGGCTTCGATGACCACGTTGTCACGGTCCTGGGCAACCTTGCGCATCTGCATGGTCGCACCGCCCGTACCAGCCGGGATCAGACGGCCCACGATGACGTTCTCCTTGAGACCCACCAGTTTGTCGCGCTTGCCCTGGACCGAAGCCTCGGTCAGAACCCGCGTGGTTTCCTGGAAGGACGCGGCAGAGATGAAGCTGCGGGTCTGCAGCGACGCCTTGGTGATGCCCAGCAGGATCGGTTCGCCCTTGGCCGGACGACCGCCCTTCTTGATCGCCTTCTCGTTGGCCAGATCGAACTCCTGCTTGTCGACATGTTCGCCCTTGAGCAGCGTGGTCTCGCCCGAATCCTGGACTTCCCACTTCTGCAGCATCTGGCGCACGATCACCTCGATATGCTTGTCGTTGATCTTCACACCCTGCAGACGGTAAACATCCTGCACTTCGTCGATCATGTAGTCGGCCAGAGCCTCCACACCCATGATAGCAAGGATGTCATGCGGCGCCGGGTTGCCGTCCATGATGTAATCGCCCTTCTGGACATAGTCACCTTCCGCAACCGGGATGTGCTTGCCCTTGGGCACCATGTACTCGACCTTGACGTCCGGATCATCGGCAGACTCGATCGCGATACGGCGTTTGTTCTTGTAGTCCTTGCCGTAGCGCACATAGCCGTCGATTTCCGCGATGATGGCGTGATCCTTGGGGCGACGCGCCTCAAAGAGTTCGGCCACGCGCGGCAGACCACCGGTGATGTCCTTGGTCTTGGCACCTTCGCGCGGGATACGCGCGATGACGTCACCCGCCTTGATGTCGGTGCCGTCCTCAACGGACAGAACCGCATCCACGGACATCGGATAGGTCACCGGGTTGCCCGCATCGTTGCGGACCGGTTCACCATCTTCACCCACAAGGATCACTTCCGGCTTCAGCTCGTTGCCCTTGGGGGCCGCGCGCCAGTCGATCACGATCTTCTGGGTCATGCCTGTCGCGTCATCGGTCTCGTCCTTGACGGCGATACCCGACACCAGGTCGACGAACTTGGTCAGGCCCGATTTCTCCGCGATGATCGGCAGGGTATAGGGATCCCATTCAATCAGCTTGTCACCCCGGGCGACTTTCTGCCCGTCCTTGACGAACAGCGTCGTACCATAGCCGATCTTGTGGCTGGCCCGCTCGGCATCGTCCTCACCGACAATCCGCAGCTTCATGTTCCGGCCCATCACGATCACTTCGCCATTGGCGTTTTCGATGGTCTGGGCGTTTTCGAACACGATCTTGCCTTCCTGAGACGCCTCAAGGAAAGACTGCTGGCCACCCTGCGCAACGCCGCCGATGTGGAAGGTCCGCATCGTCAGCTGTGTACCGGGTTCACCAATGGACTGCGCCGCGATGATGCCCACGGCTTCACCCTGGTTGACCAGGGTGCCGCGTGCGAGGTCACGGCCATAGCACATGGCGCAGACGCCCTCTTCGGCTTCGCAGGTCAGCGGCGAACGGATGCGTGCGGACTGAACCGCAGCTTCGTCCACCAGATCCGCCATCCGTTCGTCGATGATGGTCCCCGCGGGCACCAGCACTTCGTCGGTGCCGGGTCTGAGGATGTCATCCGCCGACACACGGCCCAGCAGACGCTCGGCCAGGGAGGACACGACTTCACCATCGTTGACCGCCGCTTCGGCAGTGATCGCGGCTTCGGTCCCGCAGTCGTGCATGCGCACGATGCAATCCTGGGCCACGTCCACCAGACGCCGTGTCAGATAACCGGAGTTCGCGGTTTTCAGAGCCGTATCCGACAGACCCTTCCGGGCACCGTGGGTCGAGTTGAAGTATTCAAGAACGGTCAGACCTTCCTTGAAGTTCGAGATGATCGGCGTCTCGATGATGTCGCCGTTCGGCTTGGCCATCAGGCCGCGCATCCCGCCCAGCTGTTTCATCTGGGTCACGGAACCACGGGCACCGGAGTGGGCCATCATGTAGACCGAGTTCGGTTCCATCACGGCACCGTTTTCGTCCAGCCGCTCGGCAGAGATCGAGCCCATCATGGCCTCGGTCACCTTGTCGTTACACTTCGACCAGGCATCCACGACCTTGTTGTACTTCTCACCCTGGGTGATCAGACCGTCCATGTACTGCTGTTCGAAATCCTTGACCTGCTCGCGGGTCTCGTCGACGAGGCCCCATTTGCTGTCCGGGATCAGCATGTCGTCCTTGCCGAACGAAATGCCCGCCTTGAACGCTTCGCGGAAGCCCATGGTCATGATCTGGTCACAGAAGATAACCGATTCCTTTTGGCCGCAATAGCGGTAGACGGTATCGATGACCTGCTGCACTTCCTTCTTGCGCAGCAGACGATTGACCAGGTCGAAAGGTGCCTTGGCGTTCAGCGGCAGCAGCGCACCCAGACGCACACGACCGGGGGTCGTGTCATAGCGCACCATGACCTCGTTGCCCTCGTTGTCGATCTGCTTGATCCGGGCCTTGATCTTGGTGTGCAGGTGTACTTCGCCCGCATCCAATGCGTGCTGCACTTCGTCCACGGTGCCAAAGATCTTGCCTTCGCCCTTCATGCCCGCGCGTTCCAGCGTGGTGTAATAAAGGCCAAGGATCATATCCTGCGAGGGAACGATGATCGGCGCGCCGTTGGCAGGCGACAGAACGTTGTTGGTCGACATCATCAGGACGCGCGCCTCAAGCTGCGCTTCCAGCGAGAGCGGCACGTGAACCGCCATCTGGTCGCCGTCGAAGTCGGCGTTGAAGGCCGAGCAGACCAGCGGGTGCAGCTGGATCGCCTTGCCTTCGATCAGGACGGGTTCGAACGCCTGAATGCCAAGACGGTGCAGCGTGGGCGCACGGTTCAGCATGACAGGGTGTTCGCGGATGACCTCATCCAGGATGTCCCAGACCTCGGGACGTTCCTTTTCCACCAGCTTCTTCGCCTGCTTCACGGTGCTGGACAGGCCCTTGGCCTCCAGCCGCGAGTAGATGAACGGCTTGAACAGTTCGAGCGCCATCTTTTTCGGCAGACCGCACTGGTGCAGCTTGAGTTCCGGGCCAGTCACGATGACCGAACGGCCGGAGAAGTCGACGCGTTTGCCCAAAAGGTTCTGACGGAAGCGGCCCTGCTTGCCTTTCAGCATGTCGGAGAGCGACTTCAGCGGACGCTTGTTGGCGCCGGTGATGACGCGGCCGCGACGGCCGTTGTCAAACAGCGCATCAACCGATTCCTGCAGCATCCGCTTTTCGTTGCGCACGATGATGTCAGGCGCACGCAGTTCGATCAGACGTTTCAGACGGTTGTTCCGGTTGATCACGCGACGATAGAGGTCGTTCAGGTCGGAGGTCGCAAAGCGGCCACCGTCCAGCGGCACCAGCGGGCGCAGTTCCGGCGGGATCACGGGGATCACGGTCAGCACCATCCACTCCGGACGGTTGCCGGATTCCAGGAAGCTTTCCACGACTTTCAGACGCTTGATGATCTTCTTGGGCTTCAGCTCGCCCGTGGCTTCTTTCAGCTCTTCACGCAGCTGGTCGGCCTCGGCTTCCAGGTCGATCGCCGCCAGCATTTCGCGGATCGCTTCGGCACCGATGTTGGCGGTGAAAGCGTCCATGCCATAGGCGTCCTGGGCGTCCATGTACTCTTCCTCGGTCATCATCTGACCGTAGGTGAGGTCCGTCAGACCGGGTTCGATCACGACGTAGTTTTCGAAGTACAGCACGCGTTCCAGATCGCGCAGCGTCATGTCCAGCATCAGGCCGATGCGGGAGGGCAGCGATTTCAGGAACCAGATGTGCGCGACCGGCGAGGCCAGTTCGATGTGGCCCATACGCTCGCGGCGGACCTTTTGCAGGGTCACTTCAACGCCGCATTTCTCGCAGACGACACCGCGATATTTCATGCGCTTGTATTTGCCGCAGAGGCATTCGTAATCCTTGATCGGGCCAAAGATGCGCGCGCAGAACAGACCGTCACGCTCGGGCTTGAACGTGCGGTAGTTGATCGTCTCAGGTTTCTTGATCTCGCCGAAGGACCACGACAGGATCCGCTCGGGCGATGCCAGAGAGACCTTGATCTCGTCGAACACCTTGGGCGGCGTCAGCGGGTTGAACGGGTTGTTTGTCAGTTCCTGGTTCATATCTTTTCCTCATTTGTAAGAGGGTGCGGGGAAGGTTTTGGCGAAAGGTGCGCGATGAACGCGCGCCCTGCGTAGGGTGCGCATTTACTGCGCACCGCTTGATGCCTCACTCATCCTCCTCCGCATCCAGGAGTTCCATATTCAGGCCGAGGCCGCGCACTTCCTTGACGAGAACGTTGAAGCTCTCCGGAATGCCCGCTTCGAAGTTGTCCTCGCCCTTGACGATGCTTTCATAGACCTTGGTCCGGCCCGCGACGTCGTCCGACTTGACGGTCAGCATTTCCTGCAGGGTGTAGGCGGCGCCATAGGCTTCCAGAGCCCAGACCTCCATCTCACCAAAGCGCTGGCCACCGAACTGCGCCTTACCGCCCAGCGGCTGCTGGGTAACCAGGCTGTAAGGCCCGGTCGACCGCGCGTGGATCTTGTCGTCCACCAGGTGGTGCAGCTTGAGCAGGTACTTGACGCCCACGGTCACGGGACGGGCAAATTGCTCGCCTGTGCGACCGTCGAACAGCACCGACTGACCGGAGGTGTCGAAACCGGCCCGCTTGAGCGAGTCGTTCACATCCGCTTCCTTGGCACCGTCGAAGACCGGCGTGGCAATCGGCACACCGCGCGTCACGTTGCCTGCGGCCTCGATCAGCGTGTCCTCATCCATGCCTTCGATTCCCTCGGCATAGACGTCTTCGCCGTAGGCATGGCTCATCGCCTCGCGCACCGGGGTCAGGTCGCCGGACCGGCGATATTCCTGCAGCGCCTCGTCGACATTCAGACCCAGACCGCGCGCGGCCCAGCCCATGTGTGTCTCAAGGATCTGACCGACGTTCATACGCGACGGCACGCCCAGCGGGTTGAGGCAGAAATCGACCGGGGTCCCATCCGCGAGGAACGGCATGTCCTCCATCGGCACCACTTTCGAAATCACACCCTTGTTCCCGTGACGACCGGCCATCTTGTCGCCCGGTTGCAGCTTGCGCTTCACCGCCACGAACACCTTGACCATCTTCATCACGCCCGGGGGCAGATCATCGCCACGACGCACTTTCTCGACCTTGTCCTCGAAACGTGCATCCAAGGTCCGTTTCTGGATCTCGTACTGCTCGTTCAGGGCCTCGACGATTTTCGCGTCGTCTTCGTCCTCAAGCGCCAACTGCCACCACTGACCGCGGGACAGCTGATCGTCCAGCAGCTCTTCGGTGATCTGGCTGTTCGATTTGACACCTTTCGGGCCTTTGACAGCGACCTTGCCCAGGATCATCTCGCGCAGACGCGCATAGATGTTCCGGTCGAGGATCGCGAGTTCGTCGTCGCGGTCACGGGCCAGACGTTCGACTTCCTCACGCTCGATCTGCAGCGCGCGTTCGTCTTTTTCCACACCATGGCGGTTGAACACGCGCACTTCGACGACCGTGCCGAAGTCACCCGGTTTCACCCGCAGCGATGTATCGCGGACGTCCGATGCCTTTTCACCAAAGATGGCGCGCAGCAGTTTCTCTTCCGGCGTCATCGGGCTTTCGCCCTTTGGTGTGATCTTGCCGACCAGGATATCGCCCGGCTCCACATCCGCGCCGATGTACACGATGCCCGCCTCGTCGAGGTTGCGCAGCGCTTCTTCACCGACGTTGGGAATGTCACGGGTGATCTCTTCCGGCCCGAGTTTCGTGTCACGCGCGGCGACTTCGAATTCCTCGATGTGGATCGAGGTAAAGACGTCATCGCGGGAGATACGCTCGGAGATCAGGATCGAGTCTTCGTAGTTGTAGCCATTCCACGGCATGAAGGCGACAACCACGTTCTTGCCCAGAGCCAGCTCGCCCATGTCGGTGGACGGACCATCGGCAATCACCTGCCCCTTGGTCACCGTCTCACCCACTTTCACCAGCGGACGCTGGTTGATGCAGGTGTTCTGGTTCGACCGCTGGAACTTGCGCATGCGATAGATGTCCACGCCCGCGTCGCCCAGCTCAAGGTCTTCGGTTGCCCGGATCACGATACGCGACGCATCGACCTGGTCGATGATACCCGCCCGCTTGGCCATATAGGCCGCGCCGGAATCGCGTGCCACGACTTCCTCGATGCCGGTGCCGACCAGCGGCGCCTCGGCCTGCAGAAGCGGAACCGCCTGACGTTGCATGTTCGATCCCATCAGGGCGCGGTTCGCGTCGTCGTTCTCAAGGAACGGGATCAGCGAAGCGGCGACCGAGACCAGCTGCTTGGGGCTCACGTCGATCAGGTCAACGCTTTCCGTGGGGGCCAGCGTATAGTCGCCTGACCGACGGGTGTTCACCATCTCGTTGGTAAAACGACCGTTTTCATCCAGCGATGCGTTGGCCTGCGCCACAGTGTGGCGCATTTCCTCGGTCGCGGACATGTAGTGGACCTCATCGGTCACCTTGCTGTCCTTGACCACGCGGTAGGGCGTTTCGATGAAGCCGTATTTGTTCACGCGGGCAAAGGTCGCAAGCGAGTTGATCAGACCGATGTTCGGACCTTCCGGCGTTTCAATCGGGCACATCCGGCCATAGTGGGTCGGGTGAACGTCGCGCACCTCAAAGCCGGCACGCTCGCGGGTCAGACCGCCCGGTCCAAGCGCCGAGAGGCGGCGCTTGTGCGTCACTTCGGACAGCGGGTTGGTCTGGTCCATGAACTGCGACAGCTGCGAGGAGCCGAAGAATTCACGTACTGCGGCTGCGGCCGGTTTCGCGTTGATCAGGTCCTGCGGCATCACCGTGTCGATTTCGACCGAGGACATACGTTCCTTGATCGCACGCTCCATGCGCAGCAAGCCGACGCGGTACTGGTTTTCCATCAGTTCGCCAACGGAACGCACACGACGGTTGCCCAGGTGGTCGATGTCGTCGATGTCGCCACGGCCATCGCGCAGGTCCACCAGCGCCTTGATGCAGGCAACGATGTCTTCGCGGCGCAGGGTGCGCACGGTGTCTTCGGCATCGAGGTCGAGACGCATGTTCATCTTGACCCGGCCCACGGCGGAAAGATCATAGCGCTCGGAGTCGAAGAACAGCGTGTCGAAGAGGGCAGAGGCGGCTTCCACGGTGGGCGGCTCGCCCGGACGCATGACGCGGTAGATGTCCATGAGCGCGGTGTCGCGGTTCATGTTCTTGTCCTGCGCCATGGTATTGCGCATGTAGGGGCCGACGTTGATGTTGTCGATGTCCAGAAGCGGGATCTCGGTGATGCCCGCGTCGATCAGCTCCTTCGCGGTGCCACCGATCAGCGTGCCGTCCTTGTCGTATTCCAGCGTCAACTCGTCACCGGCTTCGACATAGATCGCGCCGGTCTCCTCGTTGATGATGTCCTTGGCGACAAACTTGCCGTTGATGTGATCGAAGGGCAGCAGCAGCTCCGTGACGCTCCCGTCGTCGATCAGCTTTTTCACCGCGCGCGGGGTGACTTTCTTGCCCATCTCGAAGAGCACTTCACCAGAGGCCGCGTCAACAACGTCATAGGTTGGGCGCGTGCCACGTACCCGCTCGGGGTAGAAGGGGGCAACCCAGCCCTTGTTCTTCTGCAGGGTGTAGGTGATGGTCTTGTAATAGGCATCCATGATGCCTTCCTGGTCCAGCCCCAGAGCATAAAGCAGGGTGGTCACAGGCAGCTTGCGGCGACGGTCGATGCGCGCGAACACGATATCCTTGGCGTCGAATTCGAAATCCAGCCATGAGCCGCGATAGGGAATGATCCGGCAGGCGAACAGCAGTTTGCCCGAGGAATGCGTCTTGCCCTTGTCGTGGTCAAAGAACACGCCGGGAGAACGGTGCATCTGGGAAACGATCACACGCTCCGTGCCGTTCACGATGAACGTGCCATTCGGCGTCATCAGGGGCATATCGCCCATGAACACGTCCTGTTCCTTGATGTCCTTGACCGACTTGGCGCCTGTGTCTTCGTCGATATCAAACACGATCAGACGCAGCGTCACCTTGAGCGGTGCGCTGTAGGTCATGTCGCGCTGCTGACATTCCTCAACATCGTACTTGGGCTTTTCCAGCTCGTACTTGACGTACTCCAGCACGGAAGTCTCGTTGAAGTCCTTGATCGGGAAAACCGACTGGAACACGCCCTGGATGCCATCGCCATCCGTGGGGGTCTCGGCATCGCCGGAATTCAGGAAAAGGTCATAAGACGATTTTTGAACCTCGATCAGGTTCGGCATTTCCAGCACTTCGCGGATTTTGCCATAATATTTACGCAGACGTTTCTGGCCAAGGAAGGATTGTGCCATGTGTCGTGTCACCTTTCGATTCTCTCACCAAGCGCGTCCTCACCGGGGCCGTGAGGCGCTGCTTTAAGAGCGGAGTTTTCCGGTCAATGCTGGGATGCGTCCCACCGCACCCCTTCCGACCTGTGGACCTCTCCAGAAGGATGCTTTCGCAAAAGCACCCTTCAAGACAGGTTTGGCTGGACAGGACAATCGCCCCGTCCAGCCAATATTCTTGCGGGATGTGCCGGAATTTTGAAAATTCCGGTCCGATCTTTTCGAAAAGATCGGCTCCCTCGGCGACCGCTTAGGCCAGCTCGACTTCCGCGCCAGCTGCTTCCAGCTTCGCTTTGACTTCTTCGGCTTCGGCTTTGTCGACGCCTTCTTTGATCTTGCCGCCGGCTTCGACCAGGTCCTTGGCTTCTTTCAGGCCCAGACCGGTGATGCCGCGCACTTCCTTGATCACGTTGATCTTGGATGCGCCCGCGTTCTTCAGAACGACGTCAAATTCAGTTTTCTCCTCGGCTGCTGCGCCACCGGCGTCAGCAGGACCGGCCATCATCACTGCGCCGCCAGCTGCGGGCTCGATGCCATATTCGTCCTTGAGGATTGTTTTCAGTTCTTGTGCTTCCAGCAGGGTCAGACCAACGATCTCTTCTGCCAGTTTCTTCAGATCAGCCATGTTTAGCTCTTTCCGTTAACGATATGTGTGTTCCAACGTGTTGTTTCAACCAGCACGCCGATATGACGAATTGCTTACGCAGCCTTGTCCTCGATCGTGGACAGGATGGATGCAATGTTGCTTGCAGGTGCGCCAATGGCCCCGGCGATGTTCGATGCAGGTGCGCCCAGCATGCCCGCGATGGTGGAGATAAGCTCCTCCCGCGAAGGCATCTTGGACACGGATTCCACACCGGCCACGTCGAGTGCGTTCTCGCCCATTGCACCGCCAAGGATAACGAACTTCTGGTTCTCCTTGGCGAAGTCCTGAGCAACCTTGGCCGCAGCCACGGGATCCTCAGAATAGGTCAGAACGGTCATGCCCGTCAGAAGGTCGGCAATGCTTGCGCATGGCTTACCCTCAAGGGCGATCTTGGCGAGCCTGTTCTTGGCAACACGCACGGCCCCGCCAGCGTTACGAGCACGCGCGCGAAGGTCCTGCATTTCAGCAACTGTCAGACCGACGTAGTGGGCTACCACAACGACGCCAGAGCTTTCAAAGATCTGGCCGAGCTCGTCGACCAACTGTTCTTTTTGTGCTCTATCCACAGTTTCACTCCAGTAAGGGAGGGTTGCCCCTCCGGCTCAGTTTTGCCGGGACTGATGGCCCCGACTTTCGGGTCCTTACGGGGGCCGGACGCGTCGCTGCGGATCGCCCATCGGGCTGTCCGAAGAAAATCTGCCGTTTCCCGTCTCAGGCAGGAATTATGTTGAAAAGCCTTCAACACCCACCGTCTCGGACGAAAAGCACAAAAGCGCGACGAATCGCGCTTTGTACCTGAGGGGTGGGATAAACAGTTGACGGGGGATTTCCAACCCCCAAATGCGCAAGTTGCACACTTAGCCCGGTCAGACCGCTTGGCGCGGTCCGGCGCAGCAGGGATACAGGCCTTTTCCGAAGTATTCCGGATCAGCCCGCCATGCGCAAGTGTTCTTCGACCTCGCCGAAATACTGGTGCACGATGCCCTTCATGTCCATGTCCAGTTCCAGCAGCAAATCATGCGCTTTCATCGTGTCATGCTGTTCCGGCGTGATCTGGTGCAACCGGCTCCACAGATGCCGCAGCTTGCGTTCGCGGCCCAGTTTCACCAGCCGGTTCATCTTGGCCAACAGCAGGTCCCGCCGGCCGTTCCTGAATGCCTTGAGCCGAAAATCCGCTTTGCGCCGCCAGTCTGCGTAATTCAGGAAGTAGAAATGCAATAGCGCGCAGCCGTCGTCCAGCGTCTTGGACCCGTCAGTGATCCGCTTGCCCTGCGCATCGACAAACCAATGCGGATGCGCGCGGGAAACCTCCAGCCCGGCGCGGGTCAGGGTCTTGCCGGTGACATGCCCGGCAAAGCCGCGGTTCCGGTTCATGTAGACCGCGAAGATGCCGAACACCTTGTCCAGCAGATCGCCGTCGATGAAACGGCGAAACAGAAGCCTGTCCGGCTGCTGCGGGAAATTGACGTATTCGACCGGACGAAAAACAACGGACCTGTCGCTTTCCGGCAGGGACGCCAATACCTCCGACAGGGGCCGGTCCCTGGACCACATCAATTCATCCCCATCAACAACCGCGACCCAGCCGTCCTTGATCTGCCGGTATGCATGCAGGATCGCCGCGTTTTGCCGCTTGGTGAAATTCACCGCGTCGAGCACGCCCAATTCTTCCCAGAAAGCCTCTGTGCAACGGGTCACGACAACGCGGTCGCCAAAGCGGCCCATCGCCGCGATACCCGGATCTTCCGGATCATCGAAATATAGGAAAATACGATCCGCGCCCTGATGCAAATGCCATGCGACAAACCGTTCCAAGACTTCGCGGGGTTCGCGAAGGATGGCCACCACGGACCACTTACCAGACTGCATACTGCCTCGTTCATCGCTTTTGACGCGATTTTCAGATTACTTCGATGGAAGAAATCGGCAGGAAATATGGCAAAAATTGGGCAGAGATCGCGGATGCCCCCAAACGCGACCTTTGGGTCACATCTGAGTGCCAATCTGTCGGCAGCAGACAGATCGGAAAAGGACAAGCCTTAAAAGAAAAAGGGCGGTGACATTGCCACCGCCCCTCTCCAATCAGTTATCCGTTCAAGGCCGATCAGGCCTGACCGGTCATCGCGTCGTCAACCGCCACGGAGATCCCGGGGCCCATTGTCGAGCTCAGGTTGATCTTCTTCATGTAGGTGCCCTTGGAGCCTGTCGGCTTGGCCTTGGCCACCGCACCCACAAAGGCGCGGATGTTTTCAGCCAGCTTGGCCTCGTCAAAGCTCAGCTTGCCGACGCCGGCATGCACGACGCCGCCCTTTTCGGCCTTGAACTGAACCTGGCCTCCCTTGGCTGCCTCGACGGCCTCCTTGATGTCCATGGTCACGGTTCCGACCTTGGGGTTCGGCATCAGGTTGCGGGGGCCAAGCACCTTGCCCAGACGGCCCACGATGGGCATCATGTCGGGCGTGGCGATGCAGCGATCAAACTCGATCTTGCCGGATTGCACGGTTTCCATCAGGTCTTCTGCGCCAACAATATCCGCACCGGCGGCCTGGGCTTCTTCTGCCTTGGGGCCACGGGCGAACACGGCAACGCGCATGGTCTTGCCGGTGCCGTTGGGCAGGCCGACAACGCCACGGACCATCTGGTCCGCATGACGCGGGTCAACGCCGAGGTTCAGGGCGATTTCCATGGTCTCGTCGAACTTGACCTTGGAGTTGCTCTTGATCAGTGCAACCGCTTCTTCAACAGTCACATCTTCCTTGCCGACGAATGCTTCGCGGGCGGCGGCGGTACGTTTTCCAAGCTTTGCCATCTTACTTCACCTCGATGCCCATGGAGCGGGCAGAGCCCAGGATGATCTTCATCGCCGCTTCAACGTCATTGGCGCTCAGATCGGCGGCCTTGGCTTCTGCGATCTCGCGCAGCTGCTTGGGCGTGACGGTGCCGACGGTTTCACGGCTGGGCGTTTTCGCGCCAGAGTTAATCTTGGCAGCCTTTTTCAGGTAATAGGACGCCGGGGGCGTCTTGATGTCCATGGTAAAGGACTTGTCCTGATAATAGCTGATCACGGTCGGGCACGGCGCACCGGGCTCCATGTCTGCTGTCTTGGCGTTGAACGCCTTGCAGAATTCCATGATGTTGATGCCGCGCTGACCCAATGCAGGGCCCACGGGCGGGGACGGGTTGGCTTGCCCCGCCTTGACTTGCAACTTCATCGTACCGACGAGTTTCTTGGCCATTGGCCTTCTCCTTTCAACACCCCTGAGACGCGTCTCAAGAGTTTTTGGTTGCGTGGTCCGGTTCGGGTGCCGCGGCCCCCTTGCCTCCCACAATGATAGGGCGGATGCCCCGACACTCAGGCCTGCTTGTTGACCTGCGTGAATTCCAGTTCCACCGGGGTTTCCCGGCCAAAGATCGACACAGAGACCTTCAGGCGCTGGTTCTCGTCGTCGACCTCTTCGATCATACCGTCGAAATCCTCGAACGGGCCATCGGCCACCTTGACCTTCTCGCCCACTTCGAAATGAATCAGGGTACGCGGCGCGTCTTCGCCTTCCTGTACCCGGCCCAGGATCGCCTGCACTTCGGCATCGCGCATCGGCATCGGACGGCCCTGCGGGCCAAGAAAGCCGGTAACGCGGTTGATCGAGTTGATCAGGTGATAGCCCTTGTCGGACATTTCCATGTGCACCAGCACATAGCCGGGCATGAAGCGGCGCTCTGCCGTCACCTTCTTGCCCCGGCGAACTTCGATCACCTCTTCGGTCGGCACCAGCACCTCGTCGATCTGGTCCTCAAGGCCCTGCTCTTCGACAGAGGTGCGAATCTGCTCGGCGATCTTCTTTTCGAAGTTCGACAGGACACTGACCGAATACCACCGTTTTGCCATCTGAACTCTGGTCCCTGTCTTGCGCGGCATCTGCCGCCTTCTGAGTAACGCTCGTGCGCCGCGTGGGGCACACCTGAAAAAAGCCTGAATAAAAAAGCGGCGCGCAACTCGAATCGCCGCACGCCCTTGTCAGGTCAGGCCTGCGCAATACCCTGCGCGCGCAGGTCTTTCAAGGGAGGATTGCGAATTCACGGCACAGCTCCGACAGAGCGTCGCTCAGCCGAACATCCCGAGAATGCTTTGCAGCCCGCCGCGGATCAGGATGTCCACGATCGCGAAAAACACGGCTGTGAGTGCCGCGAGGATGAACACCATCACCGTGGTCAACAGCACCTCGCGCCGGGTGGGCCATACGACCTTCGCCACCTCGGCACGCACCTGCTGAATGAACTGTAGCGGATTGGTGGTGGCCATCTGATATATCCTAACGCTTGTCTGCCCGAAGCATCTAAAGGCTGCGTCGGGCGGATTCAAGCCGTAACAGCCGGGCCCAATCGCTTTGCCGCGCGGCCCTGTCAGACCTCGCTCTCGCGCATTTCGGAAAACCGGCGGTCCAGGGCGGCGTCATGACGGCTTTCCGCTTCTGCCAGATCGCCGAAGTCCGGCAGGTAGAGGCCATCGACGGTCCCTTCCGGGAACCGGTCGAGAATTGCATCCCACTTCATCGCGAAACTGTCGAGCTTGCGGTGCATTTCCACCGCGCGGGTCGGATGCCTGCGGGCATACCAGCGTGCAAACCCCATGGCCCGGCGCCAGAAACCGTCATAGCCGAGGATCAGGAAGATACCGGTGAGAATGAACAGCGACAGGAAAGCAAGCCCCAGCACCAGCCAGGGCCGGAAGAAGACCATCAGGACAGCACCGGCGATCACGATATGGCGCGGTGTCGGGCGATACCCCAGCACGGCGGCCTTCATACGCGCGATTCGGCCGTCTTCGGAACGCGGCGGGCGCGCAGCTTTGGCCCTTTTGCCCCGGCCCAATTTCTTCCTGGGCTGGGCGGCAGGGGCCTGCGGCTCCGGCGGCGCGATTGCCTGCTGTTCCAGCAATTCACGCTTGCTCGGCGCTGTTGCTGCCAATGGCTCTTCGGCCATCCGCGGGGCGGCCTGCGGTTCCGGAACGGGTTGCGGGGCCTGTTCCTCTGATGCCAGCAGATCACGGATCGCGGCAAGGGCGCTCGGGTCAAGCTCTGCCACCGTAGGCGATGCCGGCCCCTGTGGAGCGATATCCGATGGTTCCTTGATGTTTTCGTTCGCTGTCGTCATCTTTGCATCTCTCAGCCAGTCCGCGCTTCGATACTGACGCAATCAGCCTGTTGATTGGCGAGAATATGTCAAAAACGAGGCAAGGGTTCTTTCAGGCGCCGCAGCGACGGCAGCTTCACCGTGGCAATCGCATGAAAATTTTCCACGGGAATTGCGGGAGCGCAGTTAACAACCGATCGCCGCACAGGTCATAGATTCTGATTTGGGAGATTGGCAGGGGCTGAGGGACTCGAACCCACGACCCTCGGTTTTGGAGACCGATGCTCTACCAACTGAGCTAAACCCCTATGCCGGACTTCCGACTAGTCGCAAATGCCGCCGCGATCAAGGGGCATCGCGCGCATTGCTGCGAAATTCACCGGATCGCGATGGAACTCTGCCTCGGGGGCGGGGCGTTGACCCTTTGACACGGGCAAGAGCCCCAAAATCAAGGAGACCGCAATGACACTCAAGAACCTTCACGACGTTTACCACGATCAACTGCAGGACCTTTACAGCGCCTGCAAACAATCGCTCGACGCCACCACAGAGCTTGGGCGCGCCGCCGCAGACGAGGAATTGAGCGAAGCCCTGATCGCCGGTGCCAACGGGATCAGCGAAGGCATGGATCACCTGAAATCGATCTGCGCCAGACATGACATCGACCCCGAAGGCGAGCACTGCAAGGGCATGGCAGGCCTGGTGACCGAAGCACGCGCCCATGCGATCAAGGCGGATTTCGCCGATGACGCGACACGAGACGTGGTCATTATCACGCAATACCAGCGCATGGTGCATTACGCGCTGGCCGGCTACGGCTCCCTTGTCGCCTTTGCCAACCGTCTGAACCTGGACGAGGAGGCGGGCATTCTGCAAAAGCTTCTGGACAACACCTATGACGGCGATCGCCATATGACGGATATTGCCACCAACGGCGGCGTCAACAAGGCCGCCGCCTAAGCGCCGATCAAATCATAACACGACGAAAGCCCCCGCATCGGGGGCTTTCGCTTGATACATGGCAGATGTGTCGCACCCCTTGGGCCTGTCGGTTCAACCGCCGCTCGCCGCCACCAGCCCGGCGACGTCACCCCCGACAATCAGCGCCTCATGCGCCAGAATCCTGTCAATCGGCCAGTCCCACCAGGCAACGCGCAACAAGACCTCGATCTGCTGCGGCTCGAACCGCCTGCGCAGGACCCTGGCAGGGTTGCCCGCAACGACGCTGTAGGGCGGGACCTGACCCGCGACCACCGCACCGGCACCGACAATCACGCCATCCCCCAGATGCGCCCCCGGCAGGATCCGGGCACCCTGCCCGATCCAGACATCATTCCCGATCACCGTATCGGGCCCGGGTCCCGGCATCGAAGGCCGTCCCTCGGCAGGGCCACCGCCAAAGACGGCAAAAGGGAAGCTGGAAATACCGTCGTACCGGTGATTTGCCGACGCGGTGATGAAGGTGACGCCATCCGCAATCTGGCAGAATTTCCCGATCACCAAACGTTCCGGGCTGAAGTCGTAAAGATAGGGTGCAAGATGCGCCGCCCAATCCTCGGGCGGCTGGTGGGCGCTTGCATAGGTATAGGCGCCGACCGAAATACGCGGATGGTCCACTGCGGCGGCAAGAAAAACCGTTCCGGCATGGGTGCTGCCGTCGGGCAATGGCACCGGATGCAGGACGTCGGCGGCGGGGAAAGGTCGTGAATCGGGCATGACAGCTCCTTTGATCTGGAAAAGATTGGGTCAGATCGCGGTTGTTGTCATGTCACCCTCCATCGGTTTCACCGGCACTTTAACAAATCGTGACCCGCGACGGAACCACCTCTTTCATGCCCGCCCCCCAACGACAAAGGCCGCCCCCAGTGGGAGCGGCCTTGCCTGTTCGTGTGCTCAGGAGCGCGCCCTTGCGGGCGCCTGCCCGATCAGTCGGTGATCTTCGACACCACGCCCGCACCAACGGTGCGGCCGCCTTCGCGGATCGCAAAGCGCAGGCCCTGCTCCATCGCGATCGGCGCGATCAGTTCAACGCCAAAGGACACGTTGTCGCCCGGCATCACCATCTCGGTGCCTTCGTTCAGCTGAACCGTGCCGGTCACGTCGGTGGTCCGGAAGTAGAACTGCGGACGGTAGTTCGCGAAGAACGGCGTGTGACGGCCACCCTCTTCCTTGGTCAGGATATAGGCTTCGGCTTCGAACTTGGTGTGCGGGGTCACGGAACCCGGCTTGCACAGCACCTGGCCACGCTCGACGCCTTCACGCTCCACACCACGCAGCAATGCGCCGATGTTGTCGCCCGCTTCACCACGGTCCAGCAGCTTGCGGAACATTTCAACGCCTGTGCAGGTCGTCTTCTTGGTGTCGCGGATGCCGACGATCTCGATCTCGTCGCCCACATTGATCACGCCACGTTCCACACGGCCGGTCACAACCGTACCACGGCCGGAGATCGAGAACACGTCCTCGACTGGCATCAGGAAGGGCTGGTCAACCGCACGCTCGGGGGTCGGGATCCATTCGTCAACCGCAGCCATCAGCGCGCGGATCGAATTCTCGCCGATCTCGGGATCGCGGCCTTCCATCGCCGCCAGCGCGGAGCCGGGGATGACCGGGATGTCGTCGCCGGGGTATTCATAGGAAGACAGCAGCTCGCGGATTTCCATTTCCACCAGTTCCAGCAGTTCCGCGTCGTCCACCTGGTCGACCTTGTTCATGTAGACAACCATGGTGGGGATGCCCACCTGGCGGCCCAGCAGGATGTGCTCGCGGGTCTGGGGCATCGGGCCGTCAGCCGCGTTCACAACCAGGATCGCGCCGTCCATCTGCGCCGCACCGGTGATCATGTTCTTGACGTAGTCGGCGTGGCCGGGGCAGTCGACGTGGGCGTAGTGACGCGCATCGGTCTCGTATTCCACATGCGCGGTCGAAATGGTGATCCCGCGGGCCTTCTCTTCGGGTGCGCCGTCGATCTGGTCATACGCACGGAAGTCGCCGAAATACTTCGTGATCGCCGCTGTCAGCGTTGTCTTGCCGTGGTCAACGTGACCAATCGTGCCGATGTTAACGTGCGGCTTGTTACGTTCAAACTTTGCCTTTGCCATGGTGGTAGCACCCTTTTTGAATTGAGGGGCCGCATCGGCCCGGTCCTATCTGGCGGGCGATGTATTGGGTCTTGCCAGTAAAATCAAGCGCGACTTCGCACCGACTTGCAGCCCTGCCCTAGCCGTTGGGTTGTTCGGCGACAGGAGCGCCCGTACCGGGGCCTGCACTGAACCAGCCCTGTTCCTTGTTCTGCTTCACGAGGTAGCTTTCGATCGACTTCGCCGCATTCTGGCTGAGGTTCTTGAGCTGCTCTTCCGCAGATTTGGTATAGCCCGATCCCACAACCGGTCCCTGATCGAAGGATTCGAATACCGTGATCTGATGCGGCTTTTCGTTCAGCTTGCGGTTCTTCGCGTCATCCCAGACGGTGAGGTTGACGATCAGGATCGACTTTGGCGCGAACACCAGCGGAATGCCCGGCTGGGCCAGGACGTAGCCCTCGACGCTCATCCCGAAGTGATAGTCGCGGCTGCCGTTGTACCGGCCAAAGCGTTCCGCGGTGGCATCGGTCAGCGCCTTGGTCAGCTGTTCCTTGGTGACTTCGCGGCTCAGGGGGCCTTTCACGGCCTTCGGGGCCACCGCGATATTGTGCTTGAGACTGAAGTCTCCCAGCGGCACGGGCGCCTTGTTCAGGTCTGCCGCGCCATTGCAGGCGGTCAGAAATGCCACGGACATCAATACGGCAAGTACGCGGATCATCTGTTTACCTCTTCCAGCACCAAGCTTTCACAGGCGATACCCGATGGTTGCCGCCGGTGCAATCAATTGCCACGTTGGCGAATGGCGCCCTACCCCCTATCTATCAGTCAACCGGCCCAAGGAGGTTCCCCCATGTCCACCACCCTGCCCGTCCGCGTGCCGCTGGTCACAGAGCCCTGGGGCATCTTCAAGAGCCTCTCGGAAGCACGGCGCAATGTGCTCAGCATCATCCCGGACATCGCCACGCGACAGCCCATGGTCTCGGGCAAGACGGGAAAGCGCTGGCACATGGTCATGGACCCCGGTGCAATCCGCGAAGTGCTGCTGGACCGGCTGGAGGATTACCCCAAGTCACTGGTCACCAAGAACCTGCTGAAACCCGCCATCGGCGAAAGCCTGTTCATTGCGGAAGGTGCCCATTGGCGCTGGCAACGGCGCGCGGCCGCGCCGGTGTTTTCCCATCGCAATGTGATGAACCTTTCGCCGATCATGACCGCTGCCGCCGAACGCACGGTGGCCCGGATCGAGGCGGCAGGACCCCGCGCCGTCAACATGCTGGACGAGATGGTCACAACCACATTCGACGTGATCGGCGATGTGACCTTTTCTGGCGGCGATACCTTTGACCGCGACAAGGTACATGGTGCGATCGACGATTACATCGCCGAAGCGGGCAAGATCAGCCTGTTCGACGTCTTGGGTTTCCCCGACTGGGTGCCGCGCCCGGGGCGCATCATGTCCGGTGCCGCGCTGAAGGAAATGAAATCCATGGCCGACAGCGCCATCGAGGCCCGCGCGAAACGGGGCCATCAGGGCGTGCCGGATCTGCTGGACCTGTTGCTGGAGGGCGTCGACCCCAAGACGAAGCGACAGATGTCCACCTCCGAGCTGCGCGACAACCTGCTGACCTTCATCGTGGCCGGGCATGAAACGACGGCGCTCACCCTGTCCTGGGCCATGTACCTGCTGGGCTTCGATCCGCAGGTGCAGGAACGCGCCCGACAGGAGGTGCAGGCGGTGCTGCAGGGCCGCGCCTGCACTGGCGACGACGTGGAAAACCTGCCCTACATCCGCATGATCATCGACGAAACCCTGCGCCTTTACCCCGCTGCCGGGATCATTTCGCGCACCGCACAGAAAAGCGATACGCTTTGCGGCCGGGAGATCCGCCCGGGCGATACGGTGATGATTCCGATCTATGCCCTGGGCCGCAACGAGCTGCTGTGGGAAGACCCCGACCGTTTCGACCCCGAACGCTTTGCCGATCGCAAGGCAATCGACCGCTATGCCTATCTGCCCTTCGGGGACGGGCCGCGCATCTGCATCGGTGCCTCCTTTGCCCTGCAAGAGGCGGTGATCATTCTGGCGACCCTGCTGTCGCGGTTCGAATTCACCCCCGTCGCGGGAAGGGAACCGAAGCCGGTGATGATCCTGACCCTGCGCCCGGAGGGGGGCGTCTGGATGACGGCGAAACCAGCGAACGCACCGGCAAAGACCTGAGCGGCCCGCGTTTCAGGATCACTGCTGGCTTTCGCCCGGGCCAGGGCGCAAGATGCGCCCGGGTAACCGGGCACAGGCAAAATGTCGGAAGAGACGAGACTTTTCATTTCCTATTCCCCCGATGACCGGGAAAAGGTGGAAACACTCTGCGCTTCCCTTGCGGATGAGCCCGGTCTCACGGTCTTTCATGGCACCGAAGACAGCCCGGACGCGCCGGAATCGCGCAGGCACCTGGAAGAATTGATCCGCAGCAGCGATATATTCCTCTTTGCCCTCAGCCCCCGGTCCGCAGCCTCCGAAGATTGCGCATGGCAGTTTGACCTCGCCGACAGCCTGAACAAGCGCATCATCCCCGTGGTGGTGGATCACGTTGATGGCACGGTGCCGACAGCACTGGCGCGATTGAACTACGTCCATGCAACCGACCACGATGATCTTGCCATTGCGGTGGACAACATCAGATCGGCCATGGCCACCGATATCGGCTGGATCAGGGAACATACACGCCTTGCCACCCTGGCCCATCGCTGGACTGCGGCGGCGCGGCCCGGCACGCAGGCCCTGCGCGGGCCGGCACTGCACGCCGCCGAGGATTGGCTGGCAGAGCAACCAGGAGACGCGCCGCAACCGACGGCCGAACAGCGTCGCTTTATCCTGGAAAGCCGCAGGGCCACGGCCCGGCGCCAACGCAGAACAGCCCTTGGCGCGGTCGCGGCCCTGATTGTTGTCGGCATCCTGGGCATTGTGGGCTGGACCCAGCGCAATGCGGCGCGCGACGGCGAACGCATGGCCGAAGCCGCCCTGCGCAGCGCCACTGAAGCCTCTGGCACCTTGCTATCGGAACTGGCGCAGGAATTCTCCTCTGCCACTCTCCCCGCAGACACCAGGCGCAGGATTCTGGTGCAGGCCCAGGATCTGCACGGCGACCTGATGCAGAACTTTCCCGGGGACCGCGCCTTGCGGGCAACTGCGGCCATGACGCAGACCCGTGTCGGCGACACGCTCTTCCACTCCGGCGACCTCAGATCTTCGCGCAAAGCCTATCTGGGGGCGCGGGACAAACAGATGGCACTGCTTGCGGAAACACCCGATCACACGGGTCGCCAGCATGCCCTCGCGGTCACGACAGAGCGGCTGGGTGACCTTGCAATGGCCAAAGGAAACCCTGCGGAAGCGCGGGAGCACTACGAAACGGCACTTGATCTGTCCCTGACGCTGGACGATGTGGACCCCTCGCTGGGCCGCCATGGGGCGGGTACTGCGGCGATCCTGGACAAGCTGGGCCAACGCGCATTGAACGAGAATGACCTGAGTGCGGCGGAGGTCCTGTTCACGCAAGCCCACGACCTGCGCGCCGCATTGCTAAGGCGGGAACCCGCAAATCCGGACTGGCAGAGCGCATATGCCGACAGCCTTAGTTCGCTGGCCAGCCTTGCTCAGGCACGCGACACGCCCGCTGCGGCCCGGGACCTGCTGGAACAGGCGCTCGAAATACGCGAAACCCTGGTTGGGCTGGCCCCTGAGAATGCCGCGTTCAAACATGAAACCGCAGTCCTGCTGGAGGCTCTGGCGGCTATTGCACGCGCTGAGGGCGATGCCGATCAAAGCCGGACCTATCTCGAAAAGCGCCTCGACCTGGCGCGGGCCCTGGCGCAAAGCAACCCTCTGAATGAGGGCTGGCAGCACGATCTGGCGGTCAGCCTGTTCGATGCGGGAACGGCGGACCAGAAGGCCGGAGAATACGCGGCGGCAAAAGCCTATTTTGAGCAGGGGCGTCGCACGATTCAGCGCCTCGTTCTGATCTCGCCCATCGACCTGCAGTGGCAATATGAACTGGGCAAGGTCGAAATGCGCCTGGCACAGCTTGCCGAACTCATGGACGAGCCCGTTGCCGCAAAAACGCAGTTTGAGGCGGCGGGCGAAATCTTTGCCACGCTGGCGTCAGAACAACCTGACAATCCGGCATATGCCAGCGACCTTGGCATGGTGTTCTTCAGCCTGGGAACCCATGCCAACCAGACGGATGATCCGGACAGCGCCCGGCAAAATCACGAAAAGGCGCTGGACTGGCGCAGGCGCGCGGCAGAGCTGCTGCCCGGCGATCCCGGCACCCGGCGCGCCGTTACGGGCAGCCTGTATGAAATTGCCGCCCTTCAGGAAGAAAGCAAAGACTATGACGCCGCCCTGGAAGGCTATCGCGAGATGCTGGATCATGCGCGCAACCTTGTGGCGGCCTTTCCGCAAGACAGCGATCTGGCCGATGACCTGCGGGTGGCCGGTGATCTCTTTGCCAGACAGGCAGCGATTGTCTCTTTCGGGGATGTGCTGTTTTCACGGCTGGACAAGGCGGAAACCCTGGCACGGGAGGCGCTTGAGGCAGCACCCGACAACCGCCGCGTTGCCGCCCATCTGGCCTATGCGCTGATGTTTCAGGATGAAACGGACGCTGCGAAAGAAATCTTTCTTGCCGGGCGGGGCGCAGAGATCGACGGCGATCCATGGGAAGAAGTCGTCCAGCAGGATTTTGACACGTTTCGCAAGATCGGGCTGACCCATCCGCTGATGAAAGAGGTCGAGGCGGCGTTCTAGGTCGTGTTGACATTCATTGTCGCCCACCCGTTTCAGTCCAAAATTGCTCAGTTCCAGGCAAGAGAGCGCAGGA
>NZ_JAPWGV010000018.1:0-116293 GCF_027213915.1 Sulfitobacter sp. G21635-S1 | reverse complement strand
GCGGGCACCCACCTTCAGGCGACCGCGACCGGCTATGACGGGGCGAGTGTGCCCAACGCCGGTGTCTACCGCTGGGTTGCCGCCTGGACACGCTGGTTGCGGGTCAGCGACACGGGCCTCTCGGGCAAAGCTGACGCCGCCGCAACCGCCACCGCGCTGGCCACCAAGGCTGACGACGCAGCCACCACGGCGGCGCTGGCAGCCAAGGCGGATGACGCAGCCACCACAGCGGCATTGGCCACCAAGGCACCGCAGAGTGAGGTCGACGAACTGACGTCCAAGGTCAACGCGCTGGATGCCGCCATCGTGCTGCAGGACGTTTGGGATGCCACGGTCGGCAGCTTCCCCGGCGCCGGTTCGGCCCAGAGAGGCAACCTCTGGATCGTCTCGGTCGCCGGGACCGTCGATGGGGTCGAGTTCGGGATCGGAGACCGCATCGTGGCTATCGCTGATGACGCCAGCACAACCACCTTCGCAGGGAACTGGTTCAAGGAGGACTACACGCCCCAGGTGCTGAGGGTGAACGAAAAGACCGGGGATGTGGTCTTGACCAAAGACGACGTCGAACTTGGCCTGGCCGACAACACGCCGGATGACCTCAAACCGGTAAGCGGACCGCAACAAACGGCGCTGGATGCGGTCAAGGACGGTGCCGTGGCCGTCCCTCGCCAGGCGCTCTATTTCGGCGATGAGGCCGATGTGGAAGATGGCGAGGAGGTAGAGGTAACCGAAGACGGCCAACTGATCCGGCTGGGCCCAACCTCGCAGGTCGCGCGGGTCGGAGCTGATCTTGAGGACGCAAAAGGCGGCACCGGTCGCTGGACGCTTACTTTTGATCCCAGCGTGGCGGTATACGATGAGGTCCGCACAGATGCGCATGGCAACATTCTTTCCGGCAGCGCGCCCTTGTTTGATCCCGCCACCCGCTGGACCCTGACCTTTGATGCGGCCCTGATTGACAAAGACGTGGTTGAGGTCGACCCCACGGGAAAGGTGCTCAGCGCGACGGCGGCGCTCGGCCTCGACGCGCAGCCCCAGGACGAAGCTGTCCCGGCGCTATCCGACACGATGCAGGCCTACGGGGCCATCGGGCTGGCGGATGAGGCAACAGCCTGGCGGGCGGACCTCGACACCAACGGTGCGCCATTGGAAGACCCGGCGAACAGCCCGGAGCTGACCGTGATCACCGACGCGGCGACAATGGCCACCTACCTGCCCATGGTGAACCGGATGGTGCCGGTGATTACGCAGTGTCACCGCAGCGGGCGGGTCTGGCGCGCCTATTACGGCAACAACGGACCTCTGGGAACGGACCCGGAGGAAGCTGGCCATGATATGTTCATGCTGCTGGAATACACCGAGGATTTCGCGGACGGCGGCGTTGCTCCACCTGCGACGGATGGCGAGACCGATGATGTCACCTGGTTGCCAGCGGCCATCATTCACTATGCCACCAACGATGACGCTTTGGTGCAGGACGGGCAGTTTTTCTACACGCATCAAGGCTATTTGGTGTTCGCCATGGCGATCAAGACCACCGGCGATCTGCAGGTCAACCGCGCCTGGGTGATCCAGAACCCGGACACGGGCGAGGCGGCAGACCTCGATCTGGTGGTGGACAGCACGTTCGTGTTTGGGACCCAAACTTTCTTCGGTTACGGCTTTGCCTTTCAGCCTCACCAGTACGGCACCGAACATCGTTTTTTCATGTCGGGATTTCCGGAAGACTCGCTCCCGCGCGACGTAGACAAGATACCGCGTTACTGCCGCCTGCGTATCCACGAGACGCGGGTGCAGGGCGTGGTCACTGACGTGCGGGCGTATTCGCAGGTGATCAGCGAAGTTCAGGCGATGATCGACAGCGAGGAAGAAGATTTCCCCGAGCCGACTGCGGTGCCGGTTGGCGGCGACGAATTGATGATGGTGTTTCGGACCGACACCGGTGCGATGGAGCGCCGGTCATATGATGGCGGGCTGTCCTGGACCGACGAAGTGGATGCCTACATCGAGAGAGTGCTGGAAAGCACCCGGTCGAAAACCGTCCTGTGCCGCAGCCCGTCCGGGCGGCTGGTCTGGGCCTTCAACAACAATGGCGCACGCCTGCGGATGTCCGTCATGGTCAGCTACAAGGGCAGCGCCGGCCAAGACAGCCATTGGCTGCCTCCGGTGCTGTTGGAAGAGCGCGACCGGCCTCTCAGCTCCTATCCGTCCTTGGTGTTCCTGCGCGACCGGCTGGGCCGTTACACCGGCAAGTTCCTGGTCGCCTACGACCGGGGCCGGTCACGAACCTACATCGGCATGAGTGGCGACGAAGTCCCGGTCGGCACCCCCGGCAGCACCACCTGGAACGAACTGATTACCTGCCTTGTGGACGAGGAAGTCGCCGCCGCCGCGGTGACCGACACCGTCCTGCGATACACCACCAACCCCGGCGTCGCCGTACCAGCCTAAAGGACCAATTCAATGACCGTTAAGCGCATCATTCAACAGACCGTAAAGAACCCTCTTGTGACCGCCCCGGCGGGCGCACCGGCCCTGAACACCCCGGCAGAGCGCGGCCTGCTCGATCTGCTCTATCAGCCAGCATGGCGCACAAAGAACAAGAGCTGGTTCTCGGCCCGCGCGGCGCGCTTGGGCGGTGACGGCTTTGTCCAGGACGTGGTGGGCTGGCTGCCTGGCCTCGACGGCGAACCGCAGTACCTGCTGCGCCATCCCGACGACACGACGAACGCGCACCGTATGCGGCGCGGGGTCGGCGCTGACGGCATGGTCACGCTTGGCCAGGATGATCCCGTGGCATCGGCTGTTGCGATGGGAACGATGCTGTCCTCGGCCAACGCCCTGCTGCCGCCCGTCGCTGTCGATCAGTCGGCGCAGATGACGGTCGCTTTCTTGATGTGGCAACCGCCTGCATCCGGCGGTTTCATCATGTCGGCAGATGACCTGGCGTCTGGCACAGACCAGATGGCAATCGGGTTCACAGGCGGCACCGAGGCGGTATCGGCCTACAGCCGCCGCTCGCCTGCTGCACTGTCGCAGACAGTGGATGACGTGATCCCCGATGCCATTATGATGCTGGTGGTCGAGTTCACAGGGCTTGCGGCGGCGAGCATTTACATCAACGGGACCAAGCAGACCTTGTCCGGCACGCCCAACTGCGCCGCAGTGCTTGGGGGGCAACGGTTCCGCGTCGGCTCCCTGCGCACGGATGCCGGGGCCAGTTTCTCGACCCCGTCCGATGGCTACGTAGAAGAGGTCTGGGTCTTCCCTGGTGTGGATACTGAAGCTGATGGGTCGATCCATGAGGCGCTGCGGACCTACTGCCTCGAAAAACACCCCGGCATGACCATCGCCAGCTGACGCTCAAGAAGACGCGGCCTCCCCTGACCGGGAGGCCGCTGGGTGTCTCACCACCCAACGACACGGGGCCAAAGCTCTCACAGCTGACCCCGCCGACCAACGGATAGTCGGTTTAGCCACCTTTGAACCATATTGGCCCTTTGAAATCGCCATTTATGATGGAAGGATGTCCACGACAGAAGGGGCGGATCTCGACGGCGCTCTAATATGCAACCAAAAAGAATTTTCTCAGCATACGCCCTCAGCAGTTGGATCAATAAATTAATGAGGTCATAGATGAGGCAAGGTTACGAACAGATACTCCGCAATGCGGAACAAGAAGTTGAATATGTCGGGGATCTTTTAAAAGAGTTGGTTTCCGCCCAAGAAACAAAGAAGCTGTGGCGTGCTTGGTCCGGCATTCTTGACCACTATGTCAAAGCGGTTTCCGCTCTGCGGCGAGCGACTATCGACGGCAGTTCTAAGTGGTGGTCCGATAAGCTATTGGCAGAACAGAAAAGCGATCCTTTGCTCCAATTTGCATTCCAAGCAAGACATAACGCGAACCACGTTTTTGAGGGTAAGCGCGATGCACAACCTAGGAGAGTTTCCATAGGAGGCGTGTCATTTCGAGGTAATGGCAATCACGTTATGGAAGGCAACGTCTATGGGAACAAAGGCGGAAGATTTCGCCCACTTCCAAGCGGAAACATAGTAATTAAGGATGGGCAGTACATTGGAGGGACCATACCAAACCACAAAGTAGTCCAATATGAGCACTTCGTCATTTTGACGGCTGTTAAGACACAGGGCAGAGTCTATCCTGTTCCGAACCCGAAGACCGACAGGTCAAAGCAGGCGCTCGAAATTTCTGAACACGTCTACGACTGGCTCCAAAAGAAACTACGCGAGGCGCTCAAGATGGCCGAAGCTGAGAAAGGACCTGAGGGTGGCTGAAAGTAGGAATAGTAAGTCCTGAAATTTTGCTTTGCCACGGGACGTGAAGCTTGCGCACCTTGACCTCTGTATTGAGCCCGTCGTCACAATAGTGCTGACAATTAAACTTCGTTTTTCTGCCAACATTCTTTGCGCGCTACACCTCGGCACATAGATGTCGTCGGGGCGGTCACATCATCAAGGCCTGTCAGACGCGACCATTGGAAATGACGATTCCCTCATAGGTCTTGAACACGCCCGCATCGACTCGCGACCAGACCGCAACACACCTGTGCCTCGACAGTCTCAGGCGTCTCAATCAGCGGCGGCGGGCCTGCTTTGCCCTCCCCCGCGACCGGCGCCGGTCAGCTCGGAGACATGCCCCGCAGCCGCTCGGACCGGCGGCGCAGCAATTCCAGCGTCGTCAGCAGCATGACAGAGATCACAACCAGCAGTGTCGCGACCGCCAGAATGGTCGGGCTGATCTGTTCACGCAGCCCGATGAACATCTGCCAGGGCAGCGTCTTTTGACCCGCTGAGCCGACAAAGAGCACCACCACCACCTCATCGAACGATGTGATAAATGCAAACAGCCCGCCGGAGATCACGCCAGGCAGGATCAGCGGCATCTGCACCTTGAAGAAGGTCCGGATCGGCGAGGCCCCCATGTTGGCGGCGGCCCGCGTCAGCGAACGGTCAAAGCCCACCAGGGTCGCCGTCACGGTGATGATCACGAAGGGAATACCAAGCGCCGCATGGGCCAGTACCACACCGATGTAGGTGCCCTGCAGCCCGATGCGGCTGTAGAAGAAGTACATGCCCGCCGCCGAAATGATCAGCGGCACAATCA
Source organism: Sulfitobacter sp. G21635-S1 (assembly GCF_027213915.1). NCBI lineage: Bacteria > Pseudomonadati > Pseudomonadota > Alphaproteobacteria > Rhodobacterales > Roseobacteraceae > Sulfitobacter > Sulfitobacter sp. G21635-S1. Next base: position 111,168 of record NZ_JAPWGV010000018.1, on the reverse strand, counting down.
TCGGAGAGATCAGGATCGCCATGATGGCCCGCCGGAACGGCACATGCGGCTGGCTCAGCCCGATGGCCGCCAGCGTGCCGAAGCCGACCGAAAGCAGCGTCGCGGCCGGTGCGATCATGACCGAGTTGCGCAGCGCGTTCTGCCAGTCGGAACTGTTGAAGAAGGCGCGGTAGTGCTTCAGCGAGTAGCCCGCCGGATCAAAGCGCAGCATCTCGGGCGTGAAGGTGAAAAAGTTCTCGGCATTGAAGCTCAGCGGCATGACGACGAGGATCGGCGTGATCAGGAACACCAGGATCGCCCCGCAGATCACCCGGAAGGCAAAGTGCCACAGCACCTGACCCGGTGTCAGATAGGGCGGCAATTTGCGCCGGTAGCGGCCTTCGTAGAGCCAGAAACTGAACCAGGCAAAGAACCAGCCAAACAGCGCACCAATGACCAGCGCCGGGATACCGCCCAGCAGGAAACCGATGACCGCCAGCAGCACGACACTGCCCCAGATCCCGGGTTTCTCGGCCTTGATGACCTGCGTCAACACGAAAGACAGCGCGCCCATGGCGATTGCGCCGATGATGATGCCCAGCAACCCACTGCCCTGTGCGGTGCCCACAAAGAGCCCGGCCAGGGCCCCCGCAGCAGCCACGACAGAGGCATAGAAGGACACCGGCGTGCGGCTGATCGGCGTGAGTGCAGTCATGGTCCTAGCCCCCCAGTTTCACGTTATCGATGCCGACGATCTTGTCGTAGGCCCAATAGAGCGCCAGCACGACTGCCAGCAGGATCGCCCCAAGTGCGGCAGCGAGGCCCCAGTTGAGCGAGCTGGAAATGTGATAGGCGATCCGGTTCGAGATAAACGTGCCTGTTGTACCGCCCACGATTTCGGGTGTGATGTAATACCCGATGGACAGGATGAAGACGAGGATCGAGCCCGCTCCGATGCCCGGCACCGACTGCGGGAAATAGACCCGCCAGAAGGCCGTCCAGTTGGTTGCGCCAAGGCTTTTGGCGGCGCGCAGAAAGGCGGGCGGAATCGTCGCCATCACCGAATAGAGCGGCAGGATCATGAAGGGCAGCAGGATATGCGTCATCGCGATGATCGTACCGGTCTGGTTGTTGATCAGCGCCAGACGGTTCGCATCGGACACGATCCCGAGCCAGACCAGCGTGTCGTTGATCACACCCTGTTGCTGCAACATCACCTTCCAGGCCGAGGTCCGCACCAGCAGCGAGGTCCAGAAGGGCAGCAGGACCAGGATCATCAGCAGGTTCGCGGTGCGCGCGGGCAGGTTCGCCAGCAGCCAGGCCACCGGATAGCCCAGCAGGATGCAACTGCCAGTGATCATCAGCGACATGAACAGCGTCCGCAGGAACAGCGTGCCATAGATACGCTGGTTTTCGGGGCGCAGTTCGGCGCCGTCCGGGCTCTTTTGCATATCGACCGCATTCAGGAAGTAGCCGTTGGTGAACGGGCCCGAATAGGTCTGGATTGTCTCCCAGATCGGGGTCTCGGCCCAATCCTTGTCGATCTCCGCAAAGGCGGCGGCGTAATCCACGGTTTCGAAACCTGCGGCGGCAGCCGCAGCCGCCTTGATCTGCGCGGCGGCGGGGCCGCCATATGCCGCGATCTGCGGCGCGGTGGGGCCGGTCAGGTCATCATAGAATGAGGAATAGATCAGCGCCCAGGGGTCTTCCTTGTACAGGTTGTCGCCATCCTCATATTGCACGAAGTCGGCAAAAATCTCGTATTTGGCAGCGGTCTGGGGGAACAGCTCTTCCATGCCGTCGCGCATTTCAAAGGCAGGCTGGTCATCGCCCGAGGCCTTGTCCCATGCCTGAATCTCGGCCAGCCATTCGTCGGAGCCGAGGAAGGCGTTCCAGTTCTCGCCCTTCTTCCAGAAATCGTCAAAATCCTCGAACTGGTCCTGATAGACCTCGCCCATGTCACCCACGCCGCGTCCGGATTTGCGGAACAGCGAGGATGCGCCGGTCAGTTCGTAATTGAGCCGCGAACCGAGACGGGTATGCAGCTTGCGCTCCTGCGCGATGAATATGTCTTCGTAGAGCGCCTTGTAGACCGGCGCGCCGGGGGCCTGCCCGGACCCGGCTTCCCAATCGGCCAGTGCTTCGGTCGTGCGCGGCAGGGTCTGTGCGACGATCTGGTTCTCGACCGAGCGGAACAGCATGTCCGCGATCGGGGCGATGAAGGTGACCAGGACAAAGATGAGCAGCGGGGCGATCAGGATCAAGGCGCGCAGCTTCTGACGCCGCAGGGCGCGGTTCAGGCTGCGTTTCAGCGACGTGCCGTCCGCGGCGCGAATCTTTCCGTCAGATTTTTTGCCCCCCTGTTCGGGAGAATCCTGGGGGATCGTCTCGGTCACATCGCTCATCGGGCTGTCCTTCGCGGGGAATTCGGGCAGGCCGGACCAGGGATCCGGCCTGCGAAGGGCGGGCCATCAGCGGCCCGCCCGGGTTCAGTTTATTGCGCGAGCCACGCCTGGAATTTCGCGTCGATGTCGTCGCGATAGTCAGCCCAGAACTCGTAGTTGTAGAGGAAGGTGTTGCCAGCGTTTGCCGGATCGGTCGGCATGTGCTGCTTCATGTCCTCGGGCACCAGCGGTGCGGACGACAGGCGTGCCGGACCATAGGAGATGTACTTGGCCTGATCAGCCAGACGCTGGGTGTCGGTGGCGAACTTGATGAAGTCCTTCACACGGTTCAGGCGCGCTTCGTCCAGGCCTTCGGGGATGATCCAGCCATCCAGGTCAAAGACCTGAGCGTCCCACATCATGCCGACGGGCTGGTTCTGCTCTTCGATGACAGAGAACAGGCGACCGTTGTAGGTGGAGCCCATGAAGACTTCGCCGTCTGCCAGAAGCTGGGGCGTATCCGCACCGGCCGACCACCAGATCACGTTGTCCTTGATGGTGTCGAGCTTGGCCAGCGCCTTCTCCTGACCTTCCGGTGTCGCCAGCACGTCATAGACTTCGTCCTTGGCAACGCCGTCACACAGCAGCGCCCATTCCATGTTGTTGATCGGACGCTTTTCCAGCGCACGCTTGCCGGGATAGGTTTCCAGGTCAAACACCGAGCAGATTTCGCTGGGTGCCGCAGCACCTTCGGGCACCATGTCTGTGCGGTAGCCGAATGTGGTCGAATAGACGATCTGCGGGATGTAGCAGTCGGAGACGATCAGGTCGCCGAAGTCATCTTCTGCGGATGTGCCATCGGCGCCTTCGGCCAGCAGCTCATTGGGTTCGTATTCCATCGCCAGACCTTCGTCGCAGAGGCGAATGGCGTCAGACGCCACCACGTCAACGAGATCCCAGGTGATGTTGCCCGCTTCGTTCATCGCGCGCAGCTTGGCCACGGCTTCATTGGAGCTTTCATCCCATACGACATTCACTTCGGGGTGCAGCGCCTGATAGGGCTCAACATAGGCCTTCAACTGGCTGTTCTGATAAGCCCCGCCCCAGGACACGATGGTCATGTCGTTGGACATTTCCTGTGCCAGGGCAACGCCTGCGACTGCGCTGAGCGCGGTCGAAGTTAGTAGGATTTTGGTGAATTTCATTTGGTATTCTCCCAATTTTCTTCCCGTTTTTTCAAGTAAGGCCAATAACAACGGGTTTAGTTACGGGCTTCGTGTTCATCGCGGGCTTGCGCCCGCGACATGACACGCGCGCCTATGCGTCCAGCGCGCGGCAATCTTCTGCCTGCCAGCCGATCTCGACGGTCTGGCCCGGCTCCAAGCGCACCTGGTCGGGCGCATTGCGTGTCTTGACGATGAAGGAATCGTTCCCCGCGACCCTGAGCCGGGTGCGGAAGATGTCCCCCATGTAGATGAATTCGAGCACCTCGGCCTGCAACGTGTGCGCGCCGGGGTTGAGACGCTCCATGTTGAACTCGACCCTTTCGGGCCGGATCGACAGCTGCGTGCGCTCGCCTGCCTTGTTCACGTTGACGGGCATCGCGTCGATCAGGCTGCCATCGTCCAGCTTGACGACCGCCAGCCCGTTCTTGATCTCCTTGACCTCGCCCTGCAACGTGTTGTTCTCGCCGATGAACTGCGCCACGAAACTGTTGCAGGGTTTCTCATAAAGCTCGTCCGGCGGGGCAAGCTGCTGAATGCGCCCGTCTTCAAAGACCGCAACGCGGTCCGACATGGTCAGCGCCTCGGTCTGGTCGTGGGTCACATAGACCACGGTAATCCCGAGGTTGTCGGCGATGTGCTTGATCTCGAACTGCATATGCTCGCGAAGCTGCTTGTCGAGCGCGCCCAATGGTTCGTCCATCAGCACCAGATCGGGTTCGAAAACCAGCGCCCGGGCCAGCGCCACGCGCTGCTGCTGACCACCGGAAAGCTGCGCGGGGCGACGGCCGCCGAAGCGTTCCATCTGCACCATGCCAAGGGCGCGCGCGACTTTTTCTTCGCGCTCGGACTTGCCCATCTTGCGCACTTCCAGCGGGAAGCTGAGGTTCTCTGCAATTGTCATATGCGGGAACAGCGCGTAGTTCTGGAACACCATGCCGATGCCGCGCTTGTGCGGCGAGATGTTGTTGATCGGCTTGCCATCCAGCAGGATGTCGCCATGGGTCGCCGTCTCGAACCCGGCCAGCATCATCAGGCATGTGGTCTTGCCGGAGCCCGATGGCCCGAGCATTGTCAGGAATTCGCCCTTGCCTATCGACAAGTTCAGGTCTTTGACCACAAGCGTTTCGCCATCGTAACTTTTCTGTACGTGATCGAACACGACGAAATCGCCGCCAGTGGCTTTCTCAGACAAATCGCACCTCCCCAGGTGTTATGTTTGTTCCCGCCAATTCAGCGAGTGTTTCCGCCGTTTCGGCAGGTTGGCTTTTAGACAACCACATGCCTCAGGCCTTTGCAACCGGGCAGGTGTGACAAGATACGCTCTGGGGAAAGTGCGATTATTCTTTATGCGACGCCTATGACCTCAACGACCGCTTGGGTTGTTTTTGCGACAATCTCGTCCGCTTCCGCTTCGGTCAGACAGAAGGGCGGCGCGAAACCGATGATGTCGCTTTGCGGCATCGCCCGCCCGATGACACCTTTTGACAGCAGCGCTGCCGCCACCTGTGGGCCGATTTTCCTGGCCGGATCATAGAACGCCCGGTCGCCCCGATTCTCGACCAGTTCCACGGCACAGAGCATCCCGGCACCCCGGACGTCGCCCACATGCGGGTGGTCGCCAAGCGCCTCCTGCATCTTGCGGTGCAGATAGGGCCCCACGGTGGCGGCATTCTCTACCAGTTTCTGATCCTCGATCACCTGCAGGTTCGCGACCCCGGCCGCCGCCCCGATGGGATGCGCGGAATAGGTCCAGCCGTGGCCGAGCGGGCCGTTTTCATCCGTGCCCTGCTCTAGCACCTTCCAGACCCGGTCGGACACGATGGAACCCGACAGCGGCGCATAGGCCGAGGTGAGGCCCTTCGCGATGGTGATGAAATCGGGTTTCAGCCCGTAATGATCGGAGCCGAACATGGTGCCCAGACGGCCAAAGCCCGTCACGACCTCATCGGCAATCAGCGCGATGTCGTGCTTTTGCAGCACCGCCTGGATGGCATCCCAATAGCCCTCCGGCGGCGGCACGATGCCCCCGGTGCCCAGAACCGGCTCCCCGATGAAAGCCGCGATGGTATCGGCCCCCTCCCGGTCGATGATCGCCTCCAGGTCGGCCACGCAATGGGCCACGAACTCCGCCTCGGTCTGGTCGAGGTTCTCGCGGCGGAAGAAGTCCGGCGCGACCGTATGCAGGACCCCCGCCATCGGCAGATCGAACTTGGCGTGGAACAGCCCCAGCCCGGTCAGCGAGCCGGTCATCAGGCCCGATCCGTGGTAACCGCGCCAGCGGCTGATGATCTTTTTCTTCTGCGGCCGGCCCAGGATGTTGTTGTAGTACCAGAGCAGCTTGATGTTGGTCTCGTTCGCGTCTGATCCGCCAAGCCCGAAATAGACCTTCGACATATGCGCAGGCGCGCGTTCCATCACCATCCGGGCCAGCGTGATCGAGGCTTCGGTCCCGTGGCCGGCGTAGGAATGGTAATAGCTCAGCTCATGTGCCTGAGCGGCGATGGCATCGGTGATCGCGCGCTGGCCATAGCCCGCGTTCACGCAATAGAGCCCGGCGAACCCGTCGAGGAGCCGGTTGCCGTCACGGTCGATGATGTGACTGCCCTCGGCCCCCTTGATGATCCGCGCCGGGCTTTCGCCGCGCGCATGCTGCGCCAGATGTGTGGACGGGTGAAAGAAATTCTCGCGGTCCCATTTGTCCAATACGTCGTTCGTCAGCATGTTGCGCGTCCTTCTATGCGTCGATGATGTTCGCTTCCGGGCCATAGGCGAATTTGGTGATATTCTCGACCCCGTTGCCGCCAACCACAAGGATGTCGTGTTCGCGGTAGCCACCTGCCCCGGCAATGCCCTGCGGCACCCAGATCATCGGCTCCATCGACACCACCATGCCCGGCTCCAGAACGGTATCAATATCCTCACGCAGTTCCAACCCCGCCTCCCGGCCATAGTAATGCGACAGGATGCCGAAGGAATGGCCGTAGCCGAAGGATCGGTATTGCAACAGACCCTGATCCGCGAAGAAGCGGTTGATCTCGTCACAGATCCCCGAACAGGTCGCACCGGGGCGGATCAGCGACAGGCCCAGTTCATGCGCCGCCACATTCGCCTCCCACATCCTGCGGCTGGCCTTGTCCGGTTCGCCCATAAACAAGGTGCGTTCCAAAGCGGTGTAATAGCCCGAGATCATCGGAAAGGTATTGAGGCTGAGGATATCGCCCCGCTCCAGTTTGCGCGTCGTGACCGGGTTATGCGCCCCGTCGGTGTTCAGCCCCGACTGGAACCACACCCAGCTGTCGCGCAATTCGCTGTCGGGATGGGCGCGGGCAATCTCAAGCTCCATCGCGTTGCGCCCGGCCATGGCCACGTCGATCTCCCGCGTGCCAGCCCTGATCGCGGCGCGGATCGCCTCTCCGCCATGGTCGGCAATGCGCGCGCCTTCGCGGATCAGGGCGATTTCCTCCTCGGACTTTATCATCCGCGCGGCCATGGTATCGCCCGCGATATCCACCAGTTCGGGCGCGCCCAGCATCTCGGCCAGCGTGTCGCGCGCGGCGAGGGTCAGGTGATCGGCCTCTATCCCCAATCGCCGCGCGCCACCGATCAACCCCGCCACCGCGCGCCAGTAATTGTTCCGCGCCCAGTCGGTGTAGATGACATTATCGCCATGCGACCGACGCCAGGGCTGTCCCGCGTCGATATTGGCGCTGACGGTGGTGCAGGTATCCTGCGTCACCACGCACCCGTAAGGCCGCCCGAAGCTGCAATAGAGAAACCCAGAGTAATAGGCGATGTTGTGCATCGACGTCAGCAGCACCGCGGGAATGTCCCGCGCCGCCATGATCTTGCGCAGCCCGGACAGCCGCCGGTCATATTCGGCCGCCGAAAAAGGCAGCGGTGCCTTGTCGCCGTTGTGGCTGGTGAAGGTCTGCGGGCGGTTGGAAAGATCAGGCATCGAAGTATCCTCAATTGGATCGGACGCGCAGGGCGCGGCCAGGTCAAAGAAAATATCCGGGCGTACAGGATGGGGAAAATGGCCGGAAACTGCGACGCCATCGCGGGCCATATACAAACTGGCTAATGTATTGTGTGCCGCCCTGTCAACGCGTAGCCTCCGCTGACAACTGCAGGAGGCCCCCTTGACCCTGACCGATCCAACGCCGTTTTCACCACAGGAATATGAGCGCCGCCTGAACCTGACCCGTGCCGCCATGGCGCGCGCAGGGATCGACGTGCTGATTGCCACCGATCCATCGAACCAGGCCTGGCTGACGGGCTATGACGGCTGGTCCTTCTACGTCCATCAGGCCGTGATCCTGCCCATTGACGGCACGCCCTTCTGGTGGGGCCGAAGGCAGGACAGCAACGGCGCCCTGCGCACGGTGAACCGGGCCGTCACGGATGTGGAATTCTACACCGATGATTTTGTGCAATCGACAGAGCGTCACCCGATGCAGGACCTCTCCGCCAAGCTTGCGGCGCGCGGGCTGGCACGGGGGCGGATCGGCGTCGAGATGGACAATTACTACTTCTCCGCCAAGGCCCATACGATACTTGTCACCTCCCTGCCCGACGCGACAATCGTTGATGCCACGGCCCTGGTGAACTGGCAACGCGCCGTCAAGTCGGAGGAAGAGCTGACTTTCATGCGCAGGGCCGCGACGATCACCGAAAAGATCATCCAGCTGGCCATCGACCGCGCCGCACCCGGCCTGCGCAAGAATGAACTCGCGGCAGAGATCATGGCATCGGGCATCACAGGCGTTGGCGAAACCTGGGGCGATTACCCCGCGATTGTGCCGCTGATGCCCTCCGGCACCGACGCCGCCGCCCCGCATCTGACCTGGAACGGCGATGTGATGAAGACGGGCGAGGTGACCTTCTTTGAACTCGCCGGCTGCTACCGCCGCTATCATGTGCCGCTGTCGCGCTCTGTCATGCTCGGCACCCCGCCCGACCACATCAAACGCGGCGAAGAAGCGCTGATCGAGGGGCTGGAGGCCGGGCTGGACAAGGCGCGCGCAGGCAACCGGACCCAGGATGTCGCCAACGCCCTTGGCGCCGCGATGGACAAGGCCGGTATCGAACGCGGCGCGCGCTGTGGCTATTCCATCGGCCTCAGCTATCCGCCCGACTGGGGCGAACGCACCATGTCGCTGCGCCCCGAGGACGAAAGCGTGCTGAAACCCGGCATGACCTTCCATTTCATGCCCGGCCTCTGGATGGACGACTGGGGGCTGGAGATCACGGAAAGCATCCTGATCACCGAGGACGGCCCGGCGCAGCCCTTCTGCGGCATCGAACGCAAGCTCTTCATCAAGGACTGACCATGCGACCTCTAGACTCCACCACGGCAATCCTGTCCGATCTCATCGGCTATCCCACCGTTTCCTCGGACAGCAACCTTGCGATCATCGACGATCTGGCCGCGCGTCTGGAAGACGCAGGCGCGCGGGTGGATGTGTATCACGACGACAGCGGGGCCAAGGCCAACCTATATGCCACCATGGGGCCGGAAGTGCCGGGGGGCATCCTGCTGGCCGGACATACGGATGTGGTGCCGATCACCGATCAGATCTGGGCGAGCAATCCCTTTGCCATGACCGAACGGGACGGCCGCCTGTACGGGCGCGGCACCTGCGACATGAAGGGCTTTATCGCCGCCACTGTCGCCCTTGCCCCCCTGTTTGCGGCGAAAGCCACCCGCCGCCCCGTTCACTTTGCATTCACCTATGACGAGGAAACCGGCTGCCTGGGTGCCAAGGCGCTGGCCGACCAACTGGCAACGCGTGGCGACCGCCCGTCGCTTGCCATCATCGGGGAACCCACCGAAATGCGGGTGATCGAAGGCCACAAGGGCTGCTGCGAATATTCCACGCATTTCACCGGGCGCGAGGGCCACGGCTCCCTGCCGCATCTTGGCGTGAACGCGGTGGAATACGCCGTGCGCTACATCACCCGGCTGATGGAGCTGAACGACGAATTGAAAGCCCGCGCGCCTGCGGGCAGCGCCTTTGACCCGCCGCACAGCACCATCAACGTCGGCTCGCTGCACGGGGGCGTGGCGCATAACGTGATACCGGGGTTTGCATCGGTGGAATGGGACATGCGCCCGGTCCAATCCGCCGATTTCCACCACATCAACAAGACAATGCAGGACTATGCCTCCAGGGTCCTGCTGCCGCGGATGCGCGCGGTCTGGCCAGACGCCGATATCGTCACCGAAGTCATCGGCGAAACCATCGGGCTTGAGGTCATGGCCGAGAACGCCGCCCGTGACCTGGTGATGGCGCTGACCGGCGCGAACGGGACCGATGTGGTGTCTTTCGGGACGGAGGCAGGCATTTTCCAGCAGCTTGGCATGGCCGCCGTTGTCTGCGGGCCGGGGTCCATCGAACAGGCCCACAAACCCGACGAATACGTCGCGATCAGCGAACTCGCGGCCTGCATCGACATGCTGGAAGGGCTGGCAGAGCGTTTGGGATAGTGCGGCATCGGCATCGCCCGACTGTCGGCACAGCGGCATCTTCACCCGTGCCAATGGGCGCATGCATACCACCCTTGCGCTTGTATTCCCGCCCCGGCAGGTTGTAAGTGGCCCGCAATTGCCTATTTCCCTGAGGGTCGCCGAAACGCGGGCCCAGCCACCGTGGCACAAAACAAACCCAATCATGTGTCAGGTGTCGCCTTGATCCATTTCCAGATTCACACCCCGGCCCGCCCCGACGCGGGACATGCGGGAACAGGCCGATGACACGCGTACTTGTCACCGGCACCGCCGGCTTCATCGGCTTTCACCTTGCCCGACGCCTGCTGGCCGAAGGGTTCGAGGTGCAGGGCTATGACGCGCTGACCGATTACTACGACGTCACGCTGAAGGAAAAGCGCCACGAGATGCTGCTGGAGAACCCCCGTTTCTCGGCCACGGTGGGCAAGCTGGAAGACGAGGAACTGCTGTGGTCCGTGGCGGAGGCGTTCCAGCCAGAGATCATCGTGCATCTCGCCGGACAGGCCGGCGTGCGTTATTCGCTGGAAAACCCGCGCGCCTATCTCGACAGCAATGTGATCGGCACGTTCAACGTGATGGAAGCGGCGCGCAAGCTGAAGGTCAAACATCTGCTGATGGCCTCGACCTCTTCGGTCTATGGCGCCAACGAAGAAATGCCCTTTGCCGAGATGGACCGGACCGAAACCCAGCTGACCATCTATGCCGCCACCAAGAAGGCGAATGAGAACATGGGCCATGCCTATGCCCATCTGCATGACCTGCCGACGACGATGTTCCGCTTTTTCACGGTTTACGGCACCTGGGGGCGACCTGACCTTGCGCTGTTCAAATTCGTGGATGCCATTCTGGATGGCCGGCCCATCGACATCTACAACCACGGCGACATGTTCCGCGACTTTACCTTTGTCGACGACCTGGTGCGCGGCATCATGCTGCTGATGGAGGCGGTGCCCCAGCGTCCCGCCAGCAAGGACGACATTCCCGAATGGGACAGCCTGTCGCCGGTGGCGCCTTTCCGGGTGGTGAACATCGGTAATTCGCAAAAGGTGCGCCTGCTGGATTTCATCGACGCGATCGAGGCCGAACTGGGCATCGAGGCCAAGCGCAACTACATGCCGATGCAGACCGGCGACGTGCCCGCGACCTGGGCCAATGCGGAGCTGCTGCGCAACCTCACCGGTTACCAGCCCCGGACAGATGTGCGTGACGGCATCGCGCAGTTCGTGGCATGGTTCCGCGACTATTACGGCAGGTAAGGTGGCCAGGATGGGTGCCGGGGCGGAAAAGATCGCGATCATCGGACTGGGCTATGTCGGCCTGCCGCTTGCCGTGGCCTTTGGCAGGCAGCGCCCCGTGGTCGGCTTTGACATCAGCGCCGAGAGGATCGCGGACCTGCGCGCGGGCCGTGACCGCACGCGCGAGACCTCGGCGGAGGAGCTGGCAGAGGCCCGGCACCTCGGCTTTGCAACCGATCCGGCAGAAATTGCCGATTGCACCATCTACATCGTCACCGTGCCCACCCCCATCGACGCCCACAAGCGCCCCGATCTGGGTCCCCTGCGCGGTGCCGCAGAGACCGTCAGCCGGGTGCTGAAACCCGGCGACCTCGTGATATTCGAAAGCACGGTCTATCCCGGTGCGACCGAAGAAGACTGCGTGCCGATCCTCGAACGTGGCTCCGGCCTGCGGTTCAACGTCGATTTCTTTTGCGGCTACAGCCCCGAGCGGATCAATCCCGGCGACAAGTTGCACCGCCTGCCCGACATCCGCAAGGTCACCGCCGGTTCGACGCCCGAGGCGGCGGACCGCGTTGACGCGCTTTATGCCCAGATCATCACCGCGGGCACCTACAAGGCCGAAAGCATCCGCGTGGCCGAAGCCGCGAAGGTGATCGAGAACACCCAGCGGGACCTGAACATCGCCCTGATGAATGAACTGGCGATCATCTTTGGCCGGATGGGCATCGACACCGACGCGGTATTGCGCGCCGCCGGGACCAAGTGGAATTTCCTGCCCTTCAAGCCCGGTCTGGTGGGCGGACATTGCATCGGGGTCGATCCCTACTACCTGACCCACAAGGCCGAGCAACTGGGCTATGATCCCCAGATCATCCTGGCGGGGCGGCGGCTGAACGACGGGATGGGCGCCTATATGGCGGGCCAGCTGGTCAAGGCAATGATCAAGCGTGACATCGCCATCGGTGGTGCGCGGGTGCTGGTGCTGGGGCTGACCTTCAAGGAAAACTGCCCCGACCTGCGCAATACCCGCGTGATCGACCTGATCCGCGAATTGCGCGACTATGGCGCGGAGGTCGATGTGCATGACCCCTGGGTCGATCCGGCAGAAGCCCAGCGCGAATTCGGCATCGACATGGTGCAAACCCCCGCCGAGGGTGCCTATGATGCGGTTGTCCTCGCCGTTGCCCATGCGGAGTTCAGTGAGGCCGGAGCCGCCGCCCTGCGCGCCCATGGCAAAGCCGCGCAGGTTTTCTACGACATCAAGAGCGTCTTTGGCCCCGGGGACAGCGACCTGCGGGTCTGAACCTGCCGCGCCCCCGCGGGACGCCCCGATATTTCGGATAGCCAATTGACAGATTTCGATTTGCTTAATCTGAAAACTGGACTCATAAGATTATCCGCAAAAACGCCGCGGCTGCATTGACGCGGCACATCCTCCAGATGCACAGATTAACTGCGACTTCTGGCAGGCACCGCCGGGACGCTCTCTGACAGATCGCCAGAGGGCAGCCCTTCCGGACATGCCGTTTTCTGAAAACTGCAAACAGGAATCCCCATGGCCCGTGAATACCTGAAGAGAGCCACGCTGACCGCAAAATCGGATGCCTCCGAAGTGCATGAGACGGTCAAGACGATCCTTGCCGATATAGAGACGGGCGGCGATGCCAAGGCGATGGAATACGCCGCCAGGTTCGACCGCTACGAAGGCAATGTTCTGATGACCCCGGAGGAGATCGAAGCCGCCTGCGCGCTGGTGCCGGAGAAACTGAAAGCAGATATCCGGTTTGCACATGACAACGTGAAACGCTTTGCCGAAAAGCAGAAAAGCACCATGTCGGACATGGAGATCGAGATCGTGCCCGGCCTGATCGCGGGGCAAAAGGCGATTCCGGTGGATGCGGCGGGCTGCTATGTGCCCGGCGGGCGCTACAGCCATATTGCCAGTGCGATCATGACGGTGACCACCGCCAAGGTCGCGGGTTGCCGTCACATCACCGCCTGTTCGCCGCCGCGCCCGGGTGTCGGCGTGGCCCCTGCCATCGTCTATGCCGCCCACATCAGCGGCGCGGACCGGATCATGGCAATGGGCGGTGTGCAGGGCGTGGCCGCGATGACCTTTGGCCTGTTCGGCCTTCCGCCTGCCAATATCCTTGTCGGTCCCGGCAACCAGTTCGTCGCCGAGGCCAAGCGCATCCTGTTTGGTCGCGTGGGCATCGACATGATCGCCGGCCCCACGGACAGCCTCATTCTGGCCGATGCGCAGGCCGATCCGATGGTGGTGGCGACCGACCTCGTGAGCCAGGCGGAACATGGCTACAACTCTCCGGTCTGGCTGGTCACCGATGACCGTGCGCTGGCGGAGAAGGTCATGGATCTGGTGCCGGGGCTGATCGAGGACCTGCCCGAGGTGAACCGCGAAAACGCCTTTGCCGCGTGGCGCGATTATGCAGAGGTGATCCTGTGTTCCGACCGCGCGGAAATGGCCGCCTGTTCCGATGGTTATGCGCCCGAGCACCTGACCGTCCAGGCGGATGATCTGGATTGGTGGCTGGCGCATCTGACCTGCTATGGCTCGTTGTTTCTGGGCGAGGAAACCACCGTGTCTTATGGCGACAAGGCAACCGGGACCAACCACGTGCTGCCGACCTCCGGTGCGGCCAGCTATACCGGCGGGCTTTCGGTCCACAAGTACATGAAAATCGTGACATGGCAGCGCGCCACGCGCGAAGGCTCCAAACCCGTGGCACTGGCCACCGCCCGCATTTCGCGGCTGGAGGGGATGGAGGGACACGCCCGCGCAGCAGACGTGCGTCTGGCGAAGTATTTCCCGGACGAAACCTTTGATCTGACCGCGGATGGCTGATCGCCGCAGCCGCCGCATGTTACAGTGCGTGCCAGACCTCTTCCCGTTAATCGCGCGTCCCGGCGCGCCCACCGAAAGGCAAGACAACCGATGAACATCGACAGGAAGATCGCGGATGATCTTGTTGCCAACGACATCTCCTTTGTCACCACCGTGCCCTGCAAGCAGCTGGCCGGCGTGATCGAGGAGATCGACGCGCGCGACGACATCTTCCACATCCCCGCCAACAAGGAGGACGAGGGCATGGGCCTCTGTGCCGGGGCCTTCATGGGCGGCAAGCGGCCTGCCATCATCATGCAGAACACCGCCATCGGGGTGACGATCAACACGCTCGCCACGCTGATCCAGTATTACCGGATGCCGCTGCCGATGATCATCTCCTACCGGGGCGAATTGCGCGAACCCGTGGCCTGTCAGGTGGAGATGGCGGTGCACACCAAGGCACTGCTGGCGCAGCTGAACATCCCCACCTACCACTTCCACTGGCAGAAGGATGTCGAGGAGTTCGACAACATCCTGAAATACACCTTCATGTGCAACAAACCCGTGGCGATCCTGACCGATGCCAATTTCTGGGGAGGCTATGGCGACCAATGATCCGTTCCGAAATCCTGAAAGAGATCGCACCGATCATCCGTGACCATCTGGTGGTCTGCAACATCGGCATCCCCAGCCAGGAGCTGCATGCCATCGACGACCAGCCCACCAATTTCTACATGCTGGGCACCATGGGGCTGGCCTCGTCCATCGGGCTGGGGCTGGCGCTAGCGCAACCCAAGCCGGTGATCGCCATCGACGGCGACGGTTCCGTCCTGACCAACCTCGGCACCCTGCCCACCATCGCCAATAACGTGGCAGACAATTACATCCTGATGATCATCGACAATGGCTCCTATGGGTCCACCGGGGATCAGCCGACCTATGCGGGCAAGAAGACCAGGCTTGAGAAAGTGGCCGAGGCCTGCGGCTGCGAAAACGTGGTGACCTGTCAGGGCGAAGATACCGGCAAGGTGCTTCAGGCGGCGCTGGCGTCGGGAAAGATGACCGTGATTGTCGTCAAATGCGACAGCGGCAATGCCAGGCATCCGGTGATCACGATGGACCCGGTGGTGATCCGTGACCGCTTCATGAAGGCCGTGCAGGCATAAGGCGCAGCCCTGGGGGACCTGTCAGGCGCATACCACCCTGGCCGCAAGGAGGACTTTCATGCAATTCCATCTGAACGGTTTCCGCCCCGGTGACCCGGCAGTCGCTGACCATACCGCCAGGCCCGCACCGGCCGATACATTGGACGTGCTGATCGTGGGCTGCGGCCCGGCCGGGCTGACGCTGGCCACACAATTGTCCGCCTTCCCAGAGATCACCACCCGCATCCTGGAACGCAAACCCGGCCCGCTGGAGGTTGGTCAGGCCGATGGCATCGCCTGCCGCTCGATGGAGATGTTCGAGGCATTCGGATTTGCCGAGAAGGTGCAAAGGGAAGCCTATTGGGTGAATGAGGTCGCCTTCTGGCGGCCCGGTCCCGATCGCAAGGAGATCACCCGCGCCGACCGCATCCTGGACACGGAGGAAGGCCTGTCGGAGTTCCCCCATACCATCCTCAATCAGGCACGGGTGCATGATTTCTACCTCGATGTCATGCGCAACAGCCCGACCCGACTGGCACCGGATTATAATCGGTCACTGGTGTCCCTGACCCGGACCGATGATGCCGATTACCCGGTCCGGGCCGTCTTTGACTGCCTTGACGCCCCCGGTACGCAGGAAACCCTGCGCGCCCGCTATGTGGTCGGATGCGACGGCGCGCGCAGCACGGTCAGGGCCGGGATGGGCCTTCACCTCAAGGGCGAAGCGACCCGGCAGCTATGGGGGGTGATGGACATACTGGCAGTCACCGATTTCCCCGACATCCGTCTGAAATGCGCCATCCAGTCCGCGGGTCAGGGCAGCATCCTGATCATCCCGCGCGAGGGCGGCTACATGGTGCGGATGTACATCGAAATGGACGTGCTGCATGGCGATGAGCGCGCCGCTGACAAGAACCTGACCGCAGAGGCGCTGATCGCCAGGGCGCAGGCCATCATGGCCCCCTATGCGCTTGACGTGAAACAGGTCGCCTGGTGGTCGGCCTATGAGATCGGGCAACGGGTCTGCGACAGTTTCGACGATGCAGCTGAAGGCGGGCAAGCCCCGCGCATCTTCATCGCGGGTGACGCCTGCCATACCCATAGTCCCAAGGCGGGACAGGGCATGAATGTCTCCATGGCCGATGCCTTCAACCTGGGTTGGAAGCTGGCCGCCGTCTTGCGTGGACAGGCGGATGCCGCGCTGTTGAATACCTATTCAGAAGAACGCCGCGCCAAGGCGAAGGAGCTGATCGACTTTGATCGCGACATGGCCCGGTTGTTCAGCGCCAAACCGGCCTCCCCCGCCGAGGCCGCGCAGTTCCAGCGCTATTTCCGTCAACATGGCCGCTATACGGCAGGGGTCGAGACCCGCTACGACCCGTCGGTCCTGACGGCGGACGGGACGCATCAAGCGCTGGCAACCGGCCTGCCCATCGGGATGCGGTTCCATTCCGCCCCGGTGATCCGGGTGGCCGATGCAAGGCCCATGCAGCTTGCCCACACGATCAAGGCCGATGGGCGCTGGCGGCTCATCGCCTTTTCGGGCCGGAACGATACCGGTGCGCCCGGCGGGCCGATGGCCCAGCTCTGCGCGGGGTTGGCGCTGCGGGTGCCCGACGGTGACCCGGACGCGGTTCTGGATGTCAGGGCCGTATTCCAGCACCCCCACCGCAGCCTGCAGATCGACCGGATGCCTGCCCTGCTCTTGCCCCGCAAGGGGCGGTTTGGTCTGATCGACTATGAGAAAATCTTTGCCGCCGATCCGGCGGCGGGCCGGGATATCTTCGACCTGCGCGGCATCGACCGTGACAGGGGCGCGATGGTGCTGGTGCGGCCCGACCAATATGTCGCGGCGATCCTGCCGCTGGGCGATCTGGCGGGGTTTGATACCTTCCTTGCAGGCACGCCTCTGCGCTGGGGTAGCCCTTAGAGTTCCCGCGCCCAGGGCGGGTTCGCGCCCGCGCGGGAGACGGTCACCGCCGCCACGCGCGCGCCAAAGGTCAGCGCATCAGTCACCGCCTGTGTCGTCAGCCCGCGCAGGGCATCTTTGCTGAGCAACCCCTGCTCGGTAAGGCTGGCCAGAACGCCCGCGTTGAAAGTATCGCCGGCCCCCACGGTATCGACCACCTCGGCCCGCAAGGCGGGCACGGTCACCTCGGTGCCATCGGCCAAATAGGCCGTCGCCCCTTCCCCGCCGCGCGTCACAATGACCAGCGCCGGCCCGTGACCCAGCAGCGCTCTGACCTTGTCCGGCACGGGCATCGGATCAGGGTGAAGCCAGGTCAGATCCTCGTCAGAGACCTTGACGATGTCCGCCTGCCGCAGCATCGCCCCCAGCCGGGTGCGAAAGCGGTTCGCATCGCGGACAAAACCGGGACGGATGTTCGGGTCGATCATCACCGCACGTCCCGCCCCCGCCTGCGCCAGCAGATCCGCATAGGTATCGGCACAGGGCTCGCAGGCCAGGCTGATTCCGCCAAAATAGAGCGCCGTCACATCATCGCCCACCTGCGGCAGTTCCTGCGGCGACAGCATCCGCCCGGCAGAATTCTCATCATAGAACATGTAGCTGGCCTGCCCGCCGTTCAGCTCGACAAAGGCCAGTGTCGTCGGGCGGTCGGCATGGACCACATGGGCGGTGTCCACCCCGTTTGCCGTCAGCGCCGCCGACAGCAGCTTGCCGAAGGAATCGGTCGAAATGCCCGTCAGCATCCCCGCAGGCACGCCAAGACGCCCCAGCGCGATGGCCGTGTTGAAGATCGCCCCGCCCACATGCGGCGCAAACCCGCTGTCGCCCGATGGGCCGGGGATTGGCAACATGTCAATCAGGGCCTCGCCCGCGCACAGGATCATGAACTTTCCCCCCGGAGTACCGCCGCGCCCGCGCGCGGCCTTGCCCCATAGTGGATGAAAGCCTGGCCTCCGGATGTCAAGAATAATAAATCAATCTAGTTTATTAATTCGGCAAATCAGGCAGCGCAGCACCGGTTTTCCGTTGAGGCCCATGGATGTCCGCTCTATTCGGATCAGGTGTGGTGCTGCATCGCGGCACAGGCCGGAACCCTTTCGTGCCGCCGGGTGTTCCCTGACCAGCGTGGTTACGCCGGCCTGCTCAACCGCCCCTTGCACGGGCCGCCAACTTGCTGTCCGATGCGGCCAGGCCAATTCCAGACCGAAGAACAGTTAGATTAAGACAAAAGGTAATTTCATGACGACACTCACCCAGGACTGCACCCCTTTCGAGGGGCAAAAACCCGGCACTTCGGGCCTGCGCAAGAAAACCCGCGTCTTCATGGAGCCGGGCTATGTGGAATGTTTTGTCCAATCCGTTTTCAACGCCATCGAAGGGGTCGAGGGCAAGACCCTTGTCATCGGGGGGGACGGAAGGTTCTTCAACGCCGAGGCGATCCAGACCATTCTGCGGATGGCTGCAGCCAACGGGGCAAAACGCGCCATTGTCGGCAAGGATGGGCTGCTCTCCACGCCGGCGGCATCGCACCTGATCCGCAAGCGCGGTGCCTCCGGCGGGCTGATCCTGTCGGCCAGCCACAATCCCGGCGGGATCGACGCGGATTTCGGCCTGAAATACAATGTCTCCAACGGCGGTCCGGCCCCCGAGAGCGTGACCGCCGCGATCTATGACGAAACCAGGTCCATCAGCAGCTACAAGACGCTGGACACCGACGACATCGACCTGGGCGATCCGGGCGAGACGACACTGGGCGGCATGACGGTCGAAATCGTCGACCCGGTTGCCGCCTATGCCGTGTTGATGGAAAAACTCTTTGACTTCGACGCCATCAAAGGGCTGTTTCAGGCCGGGTTCACCATGCGCTTCGATGCGATGCATGCCGTCACCGGCCCCTATGCCAGGGCGATTCTTGAGGAAAAGCTGGGCGCGCCCGAAGGCACCGTGCTGAACGGCGTGCCCTCTGTCGATTTCGGCAAGGGCCATCCGGACCCGAACCCGATCTGGGCAAAGCCGCTGGTCGACATGGTGATGGCCGAAGACGGCCCCGATTTCGCTGCCGCCTCGGATGGGGACGGGGACCGCAACATGATCCTCGGCCGCGGCGTTTACGTGACCCCCTCTGACAGCCTTGCCGTGCTGGCGGCGAATGCCCATCTGGCGCCGGGCTACAAGGAGGGGATTGCGGGCGTTGCGCGCTCGATGCCCACCAGCCGCGCCTGTGACCGCGTGGCAGAGGCCATGGGCATCGCCTGTTTCGAAACCCCCACGGGGTGGAAGTTCTTCGGCAACCTGCTGGACGCGGGCAAGGTGACGCTCTGCGGCGAGGAAAGCGCCGGCACCGGCAGCAGCCATGTGCGCGAAAAGGATGGGCTCTGGGCGGTGCTGCTCTGGCTCAACATCATCGCGGTGCGCGGCCAGTCGGTGCATCACATCCTCAAGGATCACTGGAAGGAATACGGCCGCAACTATTACTCGCGGCATGATTACGAGGCCGTCGACGCCACTGCCGCAGCCGGGCTGATGAGTGCGCTCGAAGCGGCACTGCCCGATCTGCCCGGCCAGCGCCCTGCCGGGCTGATGATCACGGAGGCTGACCAGTTTTCCTACCACGATCCGGTGGACGGTTCGGTGAGCGAGAACCAGGGCCTGCGGATCAATTTCGAAGGCGGCGCGCGCGGCGTGCTGCGCCTGTCCGGCACCGGGACCGAAGGGGCGACGCTGCGGGTCTATCTGGAACGCTATGAACCCTCCGGGGGCGATCTGGAAATCGAAACGCAAGCAGCCCTGGCCCAGGTCGCGGCGGCGGTGGCGGAACTCAGCGATCTGGAAAAACGCACCGGCAGGACGAAACCCGACGTGATGACCTGAGGGTGGCGGGTGGTGTGACCTGAGGCGTCGCACCCCACCCGTTCAGAACAGGTCTTTCAGCGCCGCGAACAATTCCGCCTGCGAGGAAATGTCGAGCTTTCGGTAGATGTTGCGCCGGTGCACCTTGACCGTTGCGCGCGTGATACCAAGGTCAAGCGCCGCCGACAGGTTCGAATGCCCCTGCAGGATCAGCGCAGCCAGTTGCGCCTCCCGCCGGGTCAGGACCGTGCCGGACAGAGCGGTGACGTGATCGCGGATGATCGTGTCCAGCGGGCTGTGGACCGGCGGCTGGACCCTTTCGCCCAACTGGTCCTGACGATACTCGCAGTACTGGCGCAGCAGCTCCAGCATGACAGGGCTGAAATGGCGCAGGCATTGCAACTCCTTGCGTTTGAAACGCCCCTGCCCGGCTTGCCTGCTCATCGACAGATGGCCCGTGGCACCGCCCTTGAGATCGACCAGCAGACCAACCTCGTCGCAGATTTCGGTCTTGCAGTAGTACTGAAGGTAATATTCCCCGGAAAAGAACCGGTCCGGCGCGATCTCGGACAGCCGGTACATTGCACCGGGCGAAGCCCGCTTGCGCATCTGGAAGAACGGATCAAGCCGATAGGATCCGTCGAGGTAATGGCGCGGATAGGAGGTTTTGAGCGAACAATCCGCCAGCCAGCTGTCCAGCGCCTGCGGCGTGCCGCTGTCGCTGAACCGCAGGATCAGGAAGGTATCAAAGCGCAGTCGCGCGCGCAGTAGCCTGCGAAAATGCTCAAAGAACGATTCGTCCTTGCAATGGGCAAATGCCCGCTGGAGGCGAAGCACATCACCCTCTCTGAGCATCTCTGTCATTTCTAACCCCCAAAAGACCAAACATTAGTCATTTAATACCCCCGTGGGGGTATTTTTTCGCCAGACTATTGCAGCAATCATTCGATTGCATGGTGTTTGCCCAAGTCTCGGGCGACGTTGAGAAGACCATAACAGGGGGAACGCTAAAAGTGGCGACAGCCATCAGTGTACGCAATCTGCGCAAGGTCTATCCGGGACAACCGCCCGTCGTTGCGTTGGCGGATGCCAGCATCGACATCAAGGACAACGAATTTTTCACCCTGCTGGGTCCGTCGGGCTGCGGCAAGACAACCTTGCTGCGGATGATCGCCGGGTTCGAGCACCCGACGGCAGGCAGTCTGACCATGCATGGTGAAAACCTGCTGGAGTTGCCGCCCTACAAGCGGCCGGTGAACACGGTATTCCAGAGCTATGCCCTGTTCCCGCATCTGACCGTGGCCCAGAACATCAGTTTCGGCCTTGAAATGCTGGGCAAACCCAAGGCGGAGATCGGCCGGACCGTCGACGAGATGATGGCGCTGGTCAAGATGACGGAGATGGCAGACCGCCAGACCGGCCAGATCTCCGGCGGCCAGCAGCAGCGCGTGGCACTGGCCCGTGCCCTGGCCCCCAAGCCGCGCGTGCTGTTGCTGGACGAGCCGCTCAGCGCGCTGGATTTCAAGCTGCGCAAGGACATGCAGCTGGAACTCAAACGCCTGCAGATGGAGACCGGGATCACCTTTGTCTTTGTCACCCACGATCAGGAAGAGGCGCTGACCATGTCGGACCGGATCGCGGTGATGAACGCGGGCGAAATCCGGCAGATCGGCAACCCCCGGCAGATCTACGACCAGCCCGCCGAGCGCTTTGTCGCGGATTTCATCGGGGATACCAATTTCCTGCCCGCAGAGCTGATCGAGACTGCCGGGCAAACCGCCACGATACGCCTGTCATCCGGCAAACAGATCGCGGCCCGCGCCGCCGAAAGCGGATCGCAAAAGGGCAAGGTCACGCTCGCCGTGCGGCCCGAACACGCCAGCATCGGCCCCGAGGCCGAGGGCCTGCTGGCCGGCACCCTGGGCGAAGTTGTCTATTTCGGGACCGACACGCATTACCATGTGGCGCTGGAGGACGGGACCGGCTTTGTGGTGCGTCAGCAGAACCGCCCGGATGCGACGTCGCAGTTTTCCTCCGGCGACCGGGTCGGCGTGCATTTTGCACCCGGCATCGGTCAGGTCCTGAAGGATTGACCTGATGGCCGATCTGTCCTCTGCCGCCGAGACTCAGGCCAGCCGCCGCCGCTGGCTGCTGCTGGCACCTGCCCTGTTCATCCTTGTCTTCGCCGCAGCCGGACCTTTGCTGATCACGCTGGTCTATTCCTTCCTGACCCCCGGCGATTACGGCGGTGTCGAATGGCAGGCTTCCTGGCAGGCCTGGTTCAACGTGGTCATGGAACGCGACATCTTCGACGATACGCTGGGCTGGTCCGACGCGCATCTGAGTATCTTCTGGCGCTCGGTGAAACTGTCGCTGATGACCACGGTGCTCTGCCTTTTCTTCGGCTTTCCCACCGCCTATTTCATCGCGACCCGCCCGAAAAAGCAGCGCGATCTGTGGATGCTGCTGATCATCATTCCGTTCTGGACCAACCTGCTGATCCGCACCTTCGCGGTGGTAGAGTTGATCCGGGCGGAAGGCACGGTCAACACGCTGCTGATCTGGCTGGGAATCATCGACACACCGATCCAGATGCTGTTCACCGAATTCTCGATCCTGCTCGGCATGGTCTATGTCTATCTGCCCCTGATGGTGCTGCCGCTCTATGCCTCGATGGAGCGGCTGGATTTCAGCCTGGTCGAGGCCGGATACGACCTTTACGCCACGCGCCTGAAAGTGCTGCGCCGGGTGATCCTGCCGCTGGTCAAACCGGGGGTCATCGCCGGGTCGATCCTGGTCTTCGTGCCTTCGCTGGGCGCCTACGTGACGCCCCGCGTCATGGGCGGCGGCAACCAGCTGATGATCGGCAACCTGATCGAGCTGCAGTTCGGCCAGGGCCGCAACTGGCCGCTGGGGGCGGCGCTGTCGATCACGCTGCTGGCCATCGTGATGGTGGCCCTGATGGCCTACGTCCGCGCCGCCGGGAACCAGGAGCCGCATCGTGTCTAAGGCATTCAACGTCAGCCGGCAAAACGGCTTCACCACCATTGCGATCACCTGTTTCGTACTGCTTTACCTGCCGATCATCCTGCTGGTGGTCTATTCCTTCAACTCCGGCACCTCCGTCGCGATCTGGGAGGGGTTCTCCTGGCGCTGGTATCAATCCGCATGGCAAAACGACCAGGTGCAGGAGGCCACCGTGCGCAGCCTGATCATCGCACTTTGGGCCTCTGCCATCTCGACCACCTGCGCGGTGCTGGCCGCCCTTGCCACAACCCGCACGCGCAAGTTCAAGGGACAGGCGGCGGTCTTTGCCATGATCAACCAGCCCCTGATGGTGCCCGAGATCGTGACCGCGGTGGCGCTGCTGATCTTCTTCGCGATGATAAAGGTCGCGACCGGCTATACCGGGCTGGCCTATCTGATCGTCGCGCATTCCGCCTTTTGCATCCCCTTTGCCTACCTGCCGATCCGGGCGCGGCTGCAAGGCATGGACCTGAGCCTGGAACAGGCCGCCGCCGACCTCTATGCCACCCCTTTCAAGGTGTTCCGCCGGGTCACCCTGCCCCAGCTCTGGCCGGGAATTCTGGCCGGGGCGATGCTGGCCTTCGTGATTTCGCTGGACGATGTGGTGATCACGGAGTTTGTTAAATCCGCAGGACAGGATACGCTGCCGACCTACATGCTCGGCCAGTTGCGGCGGGTGGTCACGCCAGAGGTCAATGCGATCTCGACCGTACTGTTTGGCATCTCGGTGACCTTCGTCATCGCGTTCACCGTGCTGGGCAAAATCAAAAACTAAGCCAACGGGAGTAAGACAATGAAAAAGACACTGACGGCCCTGACACTGGTGCTGGCCACACCTGCCTTTGCCGAAGGGCAGCTGAACATCTACAACTGGGGCAATTACACCAGCCCCGAGATGATCGAGAAGTTCGAGGCAGAAACCGGGATCAAGGTGACGATCACGGATTACGACAGCAATGATACCGCGCTGGCCAAGATCAAGGCTGGCGGTCACGGGTTTGATATCGTGGTCCCCTCGGGCACCTATGTGCCGATCTTCATCGGCGAGGGGCTGCTGATGGAAAGCAAGCCCAACGAGATGGAGAATTTCAAGAACATGGATCCGCAATGGGTCGATGTGGAATTCGACCCGGGCCGGAACTACACCGTGCCATGGCAATGGGGCACCGTGGGGGTGACCGTGAACACCTCGATTTATGACGGCGACATCAATACCGCTGCCATGGTCTTTGACCCGCCCGAAGAGCTCAAGGGCAAGATCAACGTGGTCCCTGAAATGAATGACGTGATGGGCATGGCGATCCATTATGTCGGTGGCGACCAATGCACCGCCGACAAGGAAGTCCTGAAAAAAGTGCGCGATACCCTTGTCGAGGCCAAGAAGAACTGGCTGTCGATGGACTATGGCATGATCGAGAAATTCGCCAAAGGCGATGTCTATGCCGGGGTGAACTGGAACGGCGCCTCCATGCGGTCGCGCAACCAGAACCCGGACATCGCTTTCGGCTATCCGCAGGAAGGCTATCCGGTCTGGATGGACAATGCCGCGATCCTCACAGATGCGCAGAACGTGGAAGAGGCCAAGACCTTCCTCAACTTCATCATGGACCCCGAAAACGCCGCGATGCTCTCGGCATTTGCCCGTTATGCAAACGGGATCGCAGGGTCCGAGGCCTTCATGCCCGACGACATGAAGACCGCGCCGGAAATCGTGGTCCCTGAAGAGCTGAAAGGGGCCGCCTATGTGGCCAAGACCTGCCCGCCGGAAGCAACCAAGATCTACACCGCGATCTGGACCGAACTGCAGAAGTAAACCGAGAGGCAGCCGCGATCCTGCATCGCGGCTGTCGCCTGTCCCGGAGTTTTCAAAAACTCCGGACCGATTTCTTCAAAGAAATCGCCCCCTCCACGGAGCTATTGAATGACCCCCGACATCATCATCCACAACGGCAAGCTGATGACCTTCGACCCCGATCAGCCCGAGGCGCAGGCGCTTGCGATCACGGGCGGGACGCTCACCGCCGTGGGCACCGATGCGGAGGTAACGGCGCTGGCCGGTGACACCACCCGCATGATCGACGCAAAGGGCGGCACCGTGCTGCCGGGCCTGATCGACAGCCATGTGCATCTCTTCGGGGGGTCGGTCGAACTGGAAAGCCTCAGCCTTTACGGCGTTGAAGGGCTGGAGGCGATGGCCGAGATGATCCGCCCCCATGCCGCGGCCAATCCCGGTGATGACCTCGTTTTCTGCGTCATGGCCGATTACGGCATCCTTGGCACCGGCCGGACCCCGACCCGCCATGACCTCGACACCATCCTGCCGGACCGCCCGCTGGCGATGTTTGCGCCGGATCACCACACCGTCTGGGCCAATACCGCCGCACTGGAGGCCGCGGGCCTGTTGCAGGGCGGCGCGGTCGATGCCGGATCGGAGATCGTGATGGGCGACGACGGGCTGGCCAGCGGTGAACTTCTGGAACCCGGCGCCTACAGCCCGGTTCTCGCCCTGACCCGTCACGCGGGGCGCGAGATGATGGGGCTGACCACGGGCAAGGACCCGGTCCCGGCCCCGACGCCCGCGCAACGCGAAATGGACAAGGACGTGATCGCCCGGGGCCTTGCACATTGCGCCGCACAGGGCATCACCGGGCTGCATCTGATGGACGGCAACCTCTACCAGCTGGAACTGCTGACCGAACTTGAGGCCGAGGGCCGCCTGCTCTGTCGCTGCATGGTGCCCTTCCACTTCAAGGGCACCGATCCGATTGACCGCATCGCCGCCGAAGGCGTGCCCATGCGCGACCGCTACCGGGGCGACAAGGTCTGGTGTGGGCATATGAAGATGTTCATCGACGGGGTGATCGAAAGCGGCACCGCGCTGATGCTGCAACCCTATCCCGGTGATCTGGGCAAGGACGGCAACATGGGTGATGAGGTCTTTACCCAAGCGCATTTCGTCGCCGCCGCGCAGGAGGCCGACCGCCACGGGATGCAGATTGCCGTCCATGCCATCGGCGACGCAGGCGTGCGCCGCACGATCGACGCCTATGCCGCCGCCCAGGCCGCCAATGGCAAGCGCGACAGCCGCCACCGGATCGAACACCTTGAGGTCATGCATGTGCAGGATATCCCGCGGCTGGCCGAACTGGGCATCGTCGCTTCGATCCAGCCGGGCCACGCCCCGCGCGGCCATATCTTCCCCCCCGGCGCGGTGGGACAATATCTGCATGCCGACCAGATCGCCGGGGCCTATGCCTGGCAGGACATCCGCAACACCGGCGCGCGGGTCGTGTTTTCCACCGACTGGCCGGTGATCCCGCTGGACGTCATGCCCAATATCAAGGCCGCGATTGCACCGCTGGATCTTGGCCCCGACTGGCGCGACCAGACCCAAAGCCTGCATGACACGCTGGCCAGCTATACCCGCGACAATGCCTGGGTGGAGTTCAACGAGGACCGCAAGGGGCAGATCAAGGCGGGCATGATGGCCGACATCGCAGTGATGAGCCATGATCTGAACACCCTGCCGCCGGCGGAGATCACCCGGGCGCAGGCGCAGGTGACAATCTGCGATGGCAAGGTGACCTTCGAACGGGGCTGACCCCAGGTGGAAACCTGCCTATAAGGTCGCGACGCAAGCCAATCAGACCAGCCGAGGGACCATGCCAGAGAACAGAGTTATCATCGCCGGGGCCGGTATCGGCGGTCTCGCCCTTGGGCTGACGCTGCACCAGATCGGGGTGCCCTTCACCATTTTCGAATCCGTCAGCGCGCTGCGCCCCCTTGGCGTGGGCATCAACCTGCAACCCAATGCGGTGCGCGAATTGTTCGAGATGGGCATCACGGCCGCGGAGCTGGACAAGGCCGGGGTGCCTGCGCGCGAATGGGCGCTGGTGGGCCAGCAAGGCCAGGAAATCTATGCCGAGCCGCGCGGGCTGGAGGCAGGATACAACTGGCCGCAATATGCGATGCACCGGGGGCAGTTGCAGATGCTACTGGCACAGGTCCTGATGGACCGGGCGGGTCAGGATGCGGTGCAACTGGGCTGCCGTGTGGCAGGATACGAAAAGACGCCCGGTGGCGGGGTCAACGCCATCGTGACCTCCGCCGACGGATCGGAACGGCGCGAGGCCGGCGCGCTGCTGATCGGCGCCGACGGCATTCACTCCAAGGTGCGCGCGCAGATGCACCCCGACCAGCCGCCGATCCATTGGGGCGGTGCCGTCATGTGGCGTGGCACCAGCATGGCCAGACCCGTGCGTACCGGATCATCCTTCATCGGGTTGGGCACCCATCGCCAGCGCATGGTGATCTACCCGATCTCGCCCGCCGATCCCGACACCGGTCTGGCACAGGTCAACTGGATCGCCGAAGTCACCATGGACGATCCCGGCGCACGCGATGACATCGGCTGGTTCCGGCAGGTGCAGATCGACGACTTTGCCCATCATTTCGACGATTGGGTTTATGACTGGCTCGATGTGCCTGCCCTGCTGCGCGGCGCGGATGTGGCCTATGAAAACCCGATGATCGACCGCGACCCGGTGGAGACATGGGTTGACGGGCCGGTGGCCCTGATGGGCGATGCCGCCCATGCGATGTATCCCACCGGGTCGAACGGGGCCAGCCAGGCCATCGTCGACGCCCGGGAACTGGGCGCGGCTTTCCTCGCCCATGGGGTGACACCTGCGGCGCTGGCGGCCTTCGATGCGAAACTCTGCGCGCCGATCTCCGCGCTGATCCTGCGCAACCGGGGTGCCGGTCCCTTCGGGCTGCTCAACATGGTGAACGACCGCTGCGGCGGCAGTTTCGACAATATCGACGAGGTGATCCCGGCCGCGGAACGGGCAGAGTTCATGGCAAAGTACAAGGCCGCCGCCGGTTTCGCCATCGAGGCACTGAACAGCGCCGCGCCCACCATCCCCGAAGGCGCGCAGGTGCATCAGCACGCCGCCGAATAGCGCTAATGCGCCCCGCCTTAAACTTGAATCTCCGATACCGGGTGTTTCAGGTTAAAGGCGGGACGCTGTGGCCAGCCAATGCCGCGTAGTCGCTGACCAGCAGGCGGCGGGGGGTCACGTCTTCTTCCACCTTTGAGAACCGGGCGATCGGTTCGCGAAAGACATTGTCAGTCTCATCGTCGTTCACCGTGCTGACCTCACCGATCAGCACATCGCCCCCCTCGCCCCAGAAGGCATGCCAGTCACCGGGCCGCAGGGTCACGCTTTGCCCCGGTGCCAGACGCAGCTTTTCTCCCGGCTGATAGGGGCGCAGCAGACCGTCGCACATGACCTGGCCGCCCCGGTCGGGGGCAAATGCCCCGGTCCCGTCCGAGCCGAAAAGCTCGACCACCAGTGTCGCACCGCCCCGGTTGATGATGTCTTCGGCCTTGATCACATGGGTGTGCATGGGCGACAATTGATCGCGCTTCGAGATCAGCAGTTTTTCGGCATAGCACATGCCGCGCCCCGCGGTGAGATCGCCCGGCAGACCATTGCGCAGGGTGAACAGCACCAGCCCCATCTCATCGAAACGCCCGGCACCGTAGTCGGTCACATCCCAGCCGCAACGCGCGGTGACGACATGGGGCGCGGCGGCGGCGCGTTCCGGGAATTCTTCCGGTGTCCAATCGGCAAAGGGCGGCAGCACAAAGCCGTGACGGCGGATCATTTCATCCGCCTCGGCCAGCAGTTCGTTGATGCGGGAGCGTTTCATCTAGGCTCTGGATCCATTAATTCTATATACTCAGCGGCGATTTCGCAAAATTTCAAAGGTTTGGGGCGTGCAGCCAATAGTGGTTCTATTTGCAAGCGACCCAAGACGTTGAAATGAAGCGAAATCGCCGCCCTTCGGGTTTGACGGATTTTCCCGCAGCCCATTGCCCGGCAGGGCATTGCGCAGCAATGTCCCGAGAGGAGGCGTCACATCTGCTCGAAATAGAACCACTATTCTTGCGCAGATGTTCCTGGCCTGCAAAAAAATCTGTCAAACTGAGCATATAGAATTAATGGGTCCAGAGCCTAGGGTGCCTTTGGTATCGGACGGTCAGTCCACGGAAAAGGAATGGGCCATCAGAAAATACTGGCTGAAGATTGGCGCGCAAGCCGCCCCGATGGCGCGGGCATCCCCGCCGATTCCCCCCGCCTCCAGGCGTGGCAGGATCAGGCCGCGGCTGTCCTCGGTCGCCATGCAGGCGCGGACCTGCTCCACAAGCCTGCTGCGGATGGTCTGGGGGAAGGCACCATCGATGACCACCGCCTCGAAATCAATCACCGCGCAGGCGGACAGGGCCGCGCGCGCGATTTCGGAGGCGATTTCCTCGATCCATTCCGCAACCAGCGGCTCGAAGTCGGACCAATCCTGTGGCTGCACCCATAACGCGCGGGGGTCGATCCCTGCCGCGCTCAGCTTGGTTTCCAGAAGATGAATGGATGCCACATCGACCAATTGCCGCGTGCGCCCGTCCTTGTCACCCACACGCAGCGACCCCAGGGCGCCTGCATTGCCGGAAGCCCCCTCATAGACCGAATGGTTCAGGACAATCCCGCCGCCAATGAAAGTGGAGACAAAGAAATAGGCGAAATCCCGGAACTCCTTGCCCCGGCCATAGACATATTCGGCCCAGCAGGCACTGGTCGCGTCGTTCACCATGAAGACGGGCAGATCGGAAAACTCCGCCACACGCTCTTCGAATACCGTGTCTTTCCACGTCATGAACTGATCGTCCGCATTGCCCCCGGACACGGCCCATTTCCAGATCTCGAAAGGCGCCGCGATGCCGATGCCGCAGAGGCGTTCGGCCTGCGCCGGACCGATTTCCGCGACCGCCGCCTCAAAGGCCTCTTTCATAAAGCCAAAGACCCGGTCCGGGATCGCCATATCGTAAGCGATGCGACGTTCGAACAGGATTTCGCCGGTCAGATTGGTCAGCAGCAGCTCACTGCTTCGTCGTCCCAGCTTGAAGCCGACCGAAAGCGCCCCGGCAGGGTTCACCACCATCGGCACCGAAGGCTTGCCCACCCGCCCCTTGACCGGTTCCCCCTTGAGCACCAGACCGTCGCTTTCCAATTTGCGCAGGATCACCGACACGGTCTGGGCCGACAGATGGGTGTCGCGGGCGATGTCGCTGCCCGGCATCTGACCATGGCGATGCAACAACGACAGGATCAGCCGCTCGTTGTGATTGCGCAGACCTTTCTGGTTCGCACCATTGCTGAGCGGGCGGATCGCGACCGAAGAGTCCATGTCATTTTCTTCCGGGTTCTGCATGGGCCAACCTTGATCTGGATTAATTAGTAAATCAAGTTTATTTATTAATTGACACACGCTATGGTTTTGCTCAGTCTCTACACAGCAGCACTCGATTCGAGGCGCTTGTTGGACATTCTGGGAGGAAACCATGAAAAAACTCATCGCCGGCACCGCATTGGGCCTGATCGCCATGACCGGTGCAGCCTTTGCCGACGCACATGCCGTATCGGCCTGCCTGATCACCAAGACCGATACCAACCCCTTTTTCGTGAAAATGCGCGAAGGGGCCACCGCCAAGGCGGAAGAGCTGGGCATGACCCTGAACACCTATGCCGGCAAGATCGACGGCGACCACGAAACACAGGTCTCCGCCATCGAAACCTGCATCGCCAATGGCGCGAAGGGCATCCTGCTGACCGCCTCCGACACCTCTTCCATCGTGCCTGCGGTCCAGCAGGCGCGCGATGCGGGCATTCTGGTGATCGCGCTGGACACCCCGCTTGACCCGATCGACGCGGCCGACATGACCTTCGCAACCGACAACTTCCTGGCCGGTGAGCTGATCGGGAAATGGGCTGCCGCCACATTGGGTGACGACACCGCCGATGCCAAGATTGCGATGCTGGACCTTGCCGTCAGCCAGCCCACCGTCGGCGTGCTGCGCGACCAGGGGTTCCTGCAGGGTTTCGGCATTGACCTGGCCGACCCCAACCGCAACGGCGATGAGGAAGACCCCCGCATCATCGGCAACGATGTGACCGCCGGCAATGAAGAAGGCGGGCGCAAGGCGATGGAGAACCTGCTGGCGCAGGATCCGATGATCAACGTGGTCTATACCATCAACGAGCCGGCAGCGGCGGGCGCCTATGAGGCGCTGAAAGCCATCGGTCGTGAAAACGACGTGCTGATCGTCTCTGTCGATGGCGGCTGCCCCGGTGTCGCCAACGTCGCCGATGGCGTGATCGGTGCCACCTCGCAGCAATATCCGCTGCTGATGGCCTCCAAGGGCATCGAAGCCATTGCCGCCTTTGCCAAGGACGGCACCAAACCCGCCGCGACAGATGGCAAGGACTTTTTCGACACAGGCGTGGCGCTGGTGACAGACAAGCCCGTGGAGGGCGTTGAGAGCATCAGCGTCGCCGAAGGCAAGGAACTTTGCTGGGGCTGAGCAAGCGCCAGGGCAGCGGATCTTTTGACCTGCCGCCTGTAAATACGTTAATCTCGGGCCAGTAACGACACGCTGGCCGACAACCCAAACGCAGACCGGGGGCGGGCCACGGCCCGCCCTTCTTGCATCCGGCGCCTGACAGGTCGCGGATTTTCAACGGAGAGAGCACATGTCGCAATCCGATAATTTCGAGGCCGCAGCCTCCACCGCCGCGACCGATGTGGCGCGGTTCGAAGAAGACGACAAGGGGCTGTTCGGCCGCTTCCATCACGCCCTTCATACGACACCTTCGCTTGTACCGCTGATCGTGTTGCTGGCATCCATCGTGGTCTTCGGCAGCATCCTGGGCGCCAAGTTCTTTTCGCCCTTCGCGCTGACGCTGATCCTGCAGCAGGTGCAGATCGTGGGCATCGTCGCCGCTGCGCAAAGCCTGGTGATCCTGACGGCAGGCATCGACCTGAGTGTCGGCGCCATCGCGGTGATCTCTTCGGTGATCATGGGGCAATTCACCTTCCGCTACGGGCTGCCGGTCGAGATCGCGGTGGTGTGCGGCCTGGCCTTTGGCACCGCCATCGGGGCGGTCAACGGCTGGCTGGTGGCGGCCATGAAACTGCCCCCCTTCATCGTGACGCTGGGCATGTGGCAGATCGTTCTGGCGGCGAATTTCCTCTATTCCGCCAATGAAACCATCCGCAGCCAGGACATCGCCGAACAGGCACCGCTGTTGCAGATGATGGGGGCCAAGTTCAACATCGGCGGGGCGGTCTTTACCTTCGGCGTGGTTTTCATGCTGCTTCTGGTGCTGGTGCTTGCCTATGTGCTGAAACACACGGCCTGGGGCAGGCATGTCTATGCCGTGGGCGACGATGCGGAGGCCGCCGAACTGTCCGGCGTCAACGTGCGCGGCACGCTGATCTCGGTCTATGCCATCGCCGGGCTGATCTGTGGATTTGCCGGCTGGGCGCTGATCGGACGGATCGGATCGGTTTCGCCCACCTCCGGGCAGCTTTTGAACATCGAGAGCATCACCGCCGTGGTGATCGGGGGCATCTCGCTTTTCGGCGGGCGCGGCTCGATCCTCGGCACCTTCTTCGGCGCATTGATCGTGGGTGTCTTCACCCTTGGTCTGCGGCTGATGGGGGCGGACGCACAATGGACATTCCTGCTGATCGGCCTGCTGATCATCGCAGCGGTGGCCGTCGATCAGTGGATCAGAAAGGTGGCAGCATAATGGAACAGATCAAATTCTCACATCAACCTGTCCCCGACCTCGTGACTGTGGACCAGTGCCCTCTCGGCGATGCAGGCATCGCCTGCCGGGTACGCGGCAAAGCCGCTGAGATCAGAAAGGTGGCAGCATAATGGAACCCATTCTCAAAGCACGCGGATTGGTCAAACGTTACGGCAAGGTGACCGCGCTGGATCACTGCGACTTCGATCTTTATCCAGGTGAGATCCTGGCGGTGATCGGCGACAACGGCGCGGGCAAGTCATCGCTGATCAAGGCGGTGTCGGGTGCAGTCATCCCCGACGCAGGCACCGTGACGCTGGAGGGGCGCGACATCCGCTTCACCTCGCCCATCGACGCACGCAATGCTGGAATCGAGACGGTCTACCAGACCCTGGCCATGTCCCCGGCCCTGTCGATCGCGGACAATATGTTCATGGGCCGCGAGATCCGCAAACCTGGGTTCCGGGGCAAGGTGCTGCGCCAGCTCGACCGCAAGCGGATGGAAGAAATCGCCCGCGAAAAGCTGAGCGAACTTGGCCTGATGACGATCCAGAACATCAACCAGGCGGTTGAAACCCTGTCCGGCGGCCAGCGCCAGGGCGTGGCAGTGGCGCGGGCAGCGGCCTTTGGCTCCAAGGTGATCATCCTGGACGAGCCGACCGCCGCACTTGGCGTCAAGGAAAGCCGCCGGGTGCTGGAACTGATCCAGGACGTGAAAAGCCGGGGCATCCCGATCATCCTGATCAGCCACAACATGCCGCATGTCTTTGAAGTGGCAGACCGCATCCATGTCCACAGGCTGGGCAAACGGCTCTGCGTCATCGACCCGAAAGAACACACGATGTCCGATGCCGTGGCCTTCATGACCGGGGCCAGGGAACCGCAGGCGGCCTGATCCCGTGCTGGAAACGCTGGTCACCCGCGTCAAGGCGGCCCCGATGCGCGGCAAGCGCAGGCTGGTCGCCGTGGCGGGTGCCCCGGCCAGCGGCAAATCCACGCTGGCGGAGGTTCTGGCAGGGGCGGATGCCTCCTTTTGCATGGTGCCGATGGACGGGTTTCACCTGGACAACGGCGTGCTGCGGGACCGCGACCTGCTGCACCGCAAGGGCGCGCCGGAAACCTTCGATGTGGCGGGGCTGCGCCATCTGGTCACCCGGCTGGCGCAGGAGGACGAGGTGATCTATCCCAGCTTCGACCGCAGGCTGGACCGCGCTATTGCAGGCAGCGGGGTGGTCGGGCCGGCCATTGAAACCGTGATCCTGGAAGGAAACTATCTGCTGCTGGATCGCCCCGGATGGCGCGATCTGGCACAGCTCTGGGATCTGTCGATCCGGCTGGATGTCCCGGCGGAGGTTCTGGAAACCCGGCTGATGCAGCGCTGGCTGGATCACGGATATTCACCGCAGGACGCTGCCCGCAAGGTCCATCAGAACGACATGCTGAACGCAAACACCGTGATTGCCGACGCGCTGCCCGCCGATATCACCCTGACGCCCGACGATGTGCAACAGCGCTAGAGCGTTGTGGGACATACATGATTCACGTGTTCGCGACGTCACCTTTCGGTCGAATGCGAAAGGTGATCTGCGACTTCTCAAGTTTATCCCGAAACGCTGTGGTCAGACCGGGTTCAGCGGCTTGCCCTCGTTGAAGAAGGCAACGAGATTGGCCACTGCCATCAGCCCCATGTCCTCGCGCACCTCCTGCGCCGAGGTGCCCAGATGCGGCAGCAGCGTGACATTCTCCATCCTGCGCAGGGCGTCCGGCACCTTCGGTTCGAACTCGTAGACATCGAGCCCCGCCCCGGCAATGCGCCCCTGCTCCAGGGCTTCGATCAGCGCCGCTTCGTCCACCACATCGCCGCGCGCGATGTTGATGAGCACGCTCTCGCGCTTCATCATGCCAAGTGCGGCGGCGTCGATCAGGTGATGGGTCTCGGGCGTGGCAGGCACCGCCAGCACGACCACATCAGCCGCTTGCAGGACATCTTCCAACCCGGCCAGCTGTGTGGCGTCAAAGGGCAGCCCCGCCACGGTGGAGCGGTTGTAGAAAACGATCGTCATGCCAAAGCCCAGCGCCGCCCGCTGCGCAATCGCCTGGCCGATCCGCCCCATGCCGATGACGCCCAGCGTCTTGCCTGTGACATGCATGCCCAAAAGCTGCGTCGGATGCCAACCGGGCCAGTTGCCCGCGCGGACCATCCTTTCGCCCTCGCCCGCACGGCGGCAGGTCATCAGCATCAGGGTCATGGCGATGTCAGCGGTTGCATCGGTCACGGCGCCCGGCGTGTTGCTGACCGCCACCCCGGCGGCGCGGGCGGCTTTTGCGTCAATGTGATTGAACCCCACACCAAAATTGGCAAGGATCCGGCATCGCGGCCTATCCTTGAAGAAGGACGCATCGAATGCATCCCCAAGGGTCGGCAGAACAGCGTCGAATTCAGCCAGCGCGCGCAGCCGTTCGGCTTGGGTCAGGGGCAGGGTTTCCGCCCGGACTTCCACGTCGAAATGCCGCCGCGCCTCGGCGATCACCTTGTCCGGCAGGGGCCGCGTGATCCATAGTTTCTGCATGTTGTCCTCCGGCCGCTCCGCGACCTGTTTAAGCCGGGTGCCTGGCAGAGACCACGGCTTCCGCACGTCTTTTTGCGCAAACACGCCAATGGATGCGCCACAGCGGGACCATGCGCCATCGGCACAGCCCAGCCCGCCCTCAATGATGACATGTCAAAAATGACATGTCATCATTTGCAGTGCCGAAGGTCCCGCACCTGCGGCCCCGCGCGGCGCTTCCCGATTTTCGCAAGACTTCCGCTAGGTTACGCCAGCGCCGCTGCTTCCCGCGCCAGTTCGGTGATGGCACGCCAGTCGCCAGCCTTGACCAGCGCTGCGGGCGCAACCCAGCTGCCGCCGGCGCAGACCACATTCGGCAGGCTCAGATAGGACAGGGCATTCGACGGGCTGATCCCGCCCGTGGGGCAGAAACTGATCTGCGGCAAGGGGCCACCCAGAGATTTCAGCATCCCCGCGCCACCCGCCGATTCCGCAGGAAAGAATTTCAGCATGTCATAGCCCCGCGCCAGCAGGCGCATGGCCTCGCTTGCCGTGGCCGCCCCCGGCAACATCGGCAGATCCGCCGCCTCCGTCGCTGTCAGCAGTGCATCCGTCGCCCCCGGCGACACGCCAAACCGTGCACCGGCCTTGACGGCCGCGGCCACATCCTGCGCGGTGATCAAAGTCCCGGCGCCCACAACCCCGCCTTCGACTTTCGCCATCTCGGCAATCGCCGCCAATGCGGCCTCGGTGCGCAAGGTCACCTCCAGCACCGGCAGCCCGCCCCCGACCAGGGCTTCGGCCAGGGGCCGGGCATGGGCCACATCCTCCACCACGAGCACGGGAATGATGGGGGCCATCTGGCAAAGCGCGCGGGCCTCGCGGCTGCTTTCGGCTGGGGTCATGATAGGTCTCCGATCCTAGATGCTGCTTGCGCCGGTATCGGCAGAGCCGACCAGCGTTCTGAAATGGTTGAACAACTCGCGGCCCTGGCCAAAGCCGTTCGCAGTCAGGTCCGCCGTCACGCAGTCACGCTCCAGCACGCCTTCGGTCATGATATCCAGCCTGCCCTTTGCCGCGTCCACACGCAGGATATCTCCGTCGCGCAGCTTGGCGATGGCACCGCCATCGACAGCTTCGGGACAGACATGGATCGCGCTCAAGACCTTGCCCGAGGCACCGGACATCCGGCCGTCCGTCACCAGCGCGACCTTCAGCCCCCGCGCCTGCAGGTTCGCCAGCACCGGCGTCAGGCTGTGCAGTTCCGGCATGCCATTCGCCTTGGGCCCCTGGAAACGGACCACGACGATCACATCCTCCACGAACTCCCCGGCCTGATAGGCCGCCTTCACGGCCTCCTGATCGTGGAACACCCGCACCGGCGCCTCGATCACGTGATGCTCGGGCTTGACCGCCGACACCTTGGTGACGGCCGCCCCCAGCGCGCCATCCAGCCGCTGCAATCCGCCGGTGGGCTGGAACGGGTCCGTCACCGGGCGCAGGATGCGGTCGTTCAGCGTCTCTGCCGCGCCTGCTTCCCAGGTCAGCGCGCCGTCCTTCAGACGGGGTTCGCGCGTGTAACGGTCCAGCCCAGGGCCCATGATCGTCTTCACGTCCTCATGCAGCAGGCCCGCCGAGAGCAATTGCCCCATCATGAAGCCAAGCCCCCCCGCCGCGTGGAAATGGTTCACATCCGCCAGCCCGTTGGGATAGACCCGCGCCAACAGCGGCGTCACATCGGCGAGATCCGAAAAATCCTGCCAGTCCAGGATGATCCCCCCCGCCCGCGCCATGGCGACCAGGTGGATCAGCAGGTTGGTGGAGCCGCCGGTGGCATGCAGCCCGACGATGCCGTTCACAAAGGCTTTCTCGTCCAGCACCTGGCTGGTCGGGATATATTCATTGCCCAGATGGCTGATCGACAGGGCGCGCCGCGCCCCCGCATCGGTCAGCGCATCGCGCAGCGGCGTGTTCGGGTTGACAAAGCTGGACCCCGGCAGATGCAGCCCCATGAATTCCATCAACATCTGGTTGGTGTTCGCGGTACCGTAAAAGGTACAGGTCCCCGGCCCGTGATAGGCGCCCATCTCGGCCTTCATCAGCGCGGCGCGGTCCACTTCGCCCGCCGCGAATTTCTGGCGCACCTGTGCCTTTTCGTCATTGGAAATGCCCGAGGTCATCGGCCCCGCAGGCAGAAAGACCGCCGGCAGATGGCCAAAGACCTGAGCCGCGATCACCAGCCCCGGCACGATCTTGTCACAGACGCCCAGATAAACCGTTGTGTCGAAGGTGTTGTGGCTGAGCGCCACCCCGGCGGCCAATGCGATCACATCGCGCGAAAACAGGCTCAGCTCCATCCCGGCGGTGCCCTGGGTCACGCCATCGCACATCGCGGGGACCCCGCCCGCCACCTGGGCGGTGCCGCCTGCGGCGCGGGCCGCGGCGCGGATCAGCTCGGGATAGCGCTCAAACGGCTGATGCGCCGAGAGCATGTCGTTATAGGCGGTGACGATCCCGATATTTCCCGCCGACTGCGTCGCCAGCGCCTCCTGGTCCGGGCCTGCCGCCGCATAGGCATGGGCCTGTCCGCTGCAGGACAGATGCGCGCGCGCCGGGCCGTCTTGCGCGGCCCTTGCCATCCGCCCGAGATATTCAGCCCGACCCGCGCTGCTGCGGGCGATGATACGGTCCGTGACGCGGGCAACGGTCTGGTTCAGCATGGGATCCTCCATCGATTCGTATCAGGGCCGCCCATCGCGGGCGCACCGGCCAATCACGTATTGTGCATGTGTTCTTCACGCTTCGTCAGCGCCTTGTTAGCGCTAACAGATCGAAAAGTCCAGCACCTCCACATCATCGCGCAAACCTTCGCCCCCTTGCAACCGGGGCTGCGCACCCGGCGTTACAAAAGTTTCGTCAAACCGACATATCTCTGAAAGCCCGCCCTGACAGATGGTGCCTCAAACCACGGGGGCAACATGCTGAAACTGACCGACCTGACCAAGTCCTTTGGTCCCAATGTCGCGGTACGCGCCGCGAACCTGGACATCGACCGCCCGGCCATGATCGGGATCATCGGCAGGTCGGGTGCCGGCAAATCCACCTTGCTGCGGATGCTGAACCGCCTCACCGACGCAACCTCGGGCGAAATCAATTTCGAAGGCCGCAACATCACCGCGCTCTCCGGCAAGGACAAGCGCGACTGGCAGTCCCGCTGCGCAATGATCTTTCAGCAGTTCAACCTGGTGCCGCGCATGGATGTGGTCTCGAACGTGCTGCACGGCACCCTCAACCGCCGTTCGACCCTTGCCAGCATGTTCAGCATCTACCCGACGGCAGACGTGCACCGGGCCATCGACATCCTCGACCGCCTCGGCATCGCCGAACATGCCACCAAACGGGCAGAGGCGCTGTCGGGCGGCCAGCAACAGCGCGTGGCGATTGCCCGCGCCCTGATGCAGGACCCCCGGATCATCCTCGCGGACGAACCCATCGCATCGCTTGACCCGATGAACGCCCAGGTGGTGATGCAAAGCCTGCGCCGCATCCACGAAGAGGACGGCCGCACCATCATCGCCAACCTGCACACCCTCGATACCGCGCGCCGCTACTGCGACCGCGTGGTGGGGATGCGCGACGGCAAGATCGTCTTTGACGGGCTGCCCGAACAACTGACCACCGCGATGGCGCGCGAAATCTACGGCGCCGACGCCTCCTTTTCAGAAGCTGCAACCTCGACCTCGATCGAGACCCTCGACCATGCGCTTGCCTGAATGCCCAAGCCGCACCGGCAAGACCGGGCGGAACATCCAACCAACCGGAGACAACATATGAACAAGCTTCTCGCAGCGGCACTCGCCACCACCGCCCTGAGCACGGGCGCGCTGGCCCAGACCAACGACATCAGCGAATTCCGCATCGGCATCCTGGGCGGCGAAAACGCCCAGGACCGCATGAACAGCTTTCAGTGCCTGGCCGACTACACGTCCGAGGAACTGGGCGTCGAAACCAAGCTTTTCGCCCCCGCCGACTACAACGGCGTGATCCAGGGCCTGCTGGGCGGCACGCTTGACATGGCATGGATGGGCTCTTCCGGCTACGCCGCCGTCTACCTTCAGGACCCCGAAGCGGTCGAGCCGGTGCTGGTCAAGATCAACCTCGACGGCTCCTACGGCTACCATTCCATCGGTTTTGCCCGCAAGGACAGCGGCATCGCCTCGCTTGCCGACATGAAAGGCAAGGTCTTTGGCTTCGGCGACCCCAACTCCACCTCCGGCTACCTGATCCCCTCCATCGAGATCCCGCAGGCGGGCGAAGGCATCACCATGGACTCCGGTGACTACTTCGGTGAGGTCAAGTTCACCGGCGGTCACGAACAGACCATCGTCGCAGTCGCCAATGGCGAAATCGACGGCGGCGTGACCTGGGCCGACGGCCAGGGCAACTGGGAAGACGGCTATAACTCCGGCGCGCTGCGCAAGGCCGTGGACGCAGGCCTGGTGGACATGAACGACCTGGTGGAAATCTGGCGCTCCAAGCCGATCCCGGAAGGCCCCGTTGTCCTGCGCAAGACCCTCCCCCAGGAGGTCAAGGCCAAGATGACCGCATTGGTCGACAACCTGTATGAGACCGACCCCGATTGCGCCTATGGCGTGGCGTCGGGCGATACTCTGGGGTTCGATCCGATCACACATGACGCCTATGTGTCGATCGTCGAAGCCCGCAAGGCGAAATCGAATTGATCAAAGACATTTAAGTTGAGCTGCAGGTCCCGGTGTCACATCGGGGCCTGCAATTTTTTTGAAAGGGGTGGGGTAATGGCCGAAACGGTCCAGGACATCCGCACGGAATACGTCGCGGCGAT
The DNA here is from genome assembly GCF_027213915.1 of Sulfitobacter sp. G21635-S1. Taxonomy (NCBI): domain Bacteria; kingdom Pseudomonadati; phylum Pseudomonadota; class Alphaproteobacteria; order Rhodobacterales; family Roseobacteraceae; genus Sulfitobacter; species Sulfitobacter sp. G21635-S1. Next base: position 70,934 of record NZ_JAPWGV010000018.1, on the reverse strand, counting down.
GCGACAGAAACGTGTGTTGAACATGCTTTTGCTGGTCATCTTCGTGGCCCTGATGGTGGCGGGTTTCGCCACCGCAGATGCGCGCAATGCCGGTGGCTTCTGGGACGGATGGCGCAATGTCCTCGACTTCCCCGGTGACGTGATCGGCGAGGCGCTGTCCCGCGCCCAGCTGCTGCCCGGCTATTTCCTGAAATACCTGCCGTCGCTGATCGAAACCATCAACATCGCCGCCGCAGCCACGCTGCTGGGCGCTTTGCTGGCGTTTTTCGCGGCCCTGCTGGCCACCCGTGGCCTGGCCCCCCTGCCCTGGATCGTCGCGCCCGTCCGCCGGGTTCTGGACATCCTGCGCGCGGTGCCGGAAATCGTCATCGCCCTGATCCTGATCTTCCTGCTGGGCGGCGGCCCGGTGCCCGCCATGATCGCGATCTGCCTGCATACCATCGGCGCGCTTGGCAAATTGTTCTCCGAAGTGAACGAGAACGCCTCCCTCAAACCGGTCGAAGGACTGGCCTCTGTCGGCGCGTCCTGGCTGCAACGCATGATGCTGGGCGTCGTGCCCCAGGTCGCGCCCAACTACCTCAGCTATGCGCTGCTGCGGTTCGAGATCAACATCCGCGCCTCCGCCATCCTCGGCTTCGTGGGTGCCGGCGGCATCGGCTATGACCTGCGCAACACCATGTCCTGGGGACAGGGCAAGTTCGACGAGGCGGCGGCGATCTTCCTGCTGCTCTTCGGGGCCATCGTGATCGTGGATCAGCTCTCCAGCTACGCCCGCAACCGCCTGACCCATGGCAAGGCCTACAAGGACAAGGGAGCCCTCCTGTGACCACCGCAACCCTCACCCTGCAGGCCGAGCGCCTGATTGCCCGCAAGAAACTTATCGCGCTCGCCGCGCCGGTGCTGATCGCGGCCTATCTGATCTATGTCTTCTTCGCCTTCGACGTGCCGGGCCTGCGCGACCGGGTCAGCCTGGACAACATGAACACGCTTTTGCGCGACACCTACAGCTACAAGACCCATGTCACGCAGGACAACCGCAACGGCGAGGTCAGCATCGCCATCGAGGGCGAGCGCAAGGGGACCTACCCGCAGGGCGACAGCCCGGACTGGGTAAAACTTGGACCTGCCACATCCGTCGATCTGGGCGACGGCCACCTGATCACGCTGGGCGAAACCGTGCGCTACGACATTCCCGGCTATGGCACCGTGACGGCACGGCCGGGCCGCAGCGGCGTCAACGCCGAACTGCCCCCGGGCGCGGTGCCCGACTGGATCAACGCCGCAAGGAACCGTATCGCAATCACCACCGACGCGGGACGACTGACCATCACCCGCAACCGGACCGAGGTGTTCCGCTATTTCACCGGCTGGGAGTTATTCTTCTTCACCCTCGACAGCCCGTTCCATGACCTCAGCCTGACGCAACTCATCGCAAACGGCGACTACGGCGGGATGTGGTCGGATTTCTGGAACAACAAGATGTGGCGCCACGCCGATGTCGCCTGGGCGCTGGTCGAAACCGTGCTGATGGCTTTCCTCGGCACCTTCGGTGCCGCCATCATCGCCCTGCCCATGGGCTTTCTCGCCGCGCGCAACTTCACGCCGCTCGGCGCCGCCCGCTTCGCCGCGCGCCGCATCTTCGACTTCCTGCGCGGGGTCGACGGGCTGATCTGGACCATCGTGCTCAGCCGCGCCTTTGGCCCCGGCCCGCTGACCGGGTCGCTGGCGATCATGCTCACCGACACCGGCACCTTCGGCAAGATCTTTTCCGAGGCGCTGGAGAACGTGGACGACAAGCAGATCGAGGGCCTGACCTCCACGGGCGCCAGGCCGCTGCAACGCTACCGCTTTGGCGTGATCCCCCAGATCACCCCGATATTGCTGAGCCAGGTGCTCTATTACCTTGAATCCAACACCCGCTCTGCCACCATCATCGGCGCGATCACCGGCGGCGGCATCGGGTTGTTGCTGACACAGGCGATCATCACGCAGAAGGACTGGGAAGAAGTGACCTATTACATCGTGCTGATCATCCTGATGGTCATGATCATGGACAGTCTGTCAGGCTGGCTGCGGCGGCGTCTGATCTCCGGGGACGCGTCCTGATGGCACGGCTGAAACCGCACGTTCCCTACCTGCACCCCGATTGCGAGATCACCGACAGCACCTTTGGTGCCTATGTGGAGATCGGCCGCGCCTCGCGCGTGGCGCACAGCCACATCGGGGATTATTCCTATTGCGACCGTTTCGCCGACATCGCCAATGCCGAGATCGGCAAATTCTCCAACATTGCCTCCGCTGTGCGCATCGGCGCGACCGACCACCCGATGGAAAAGGCCAGCCTGCACCATTTCCACTATCGCTCTGCCGATTATTTCGACGATGCGGAACCGGACCACGCATGGTTCGCCCACCGCCGCAGCCGCCGCGCGCAGATCGGGCATGACACCTGGCTGGGCCACGGCGCGCAGGTCCGCCCCGAGGTCTCCATCGGCCATGGTGCCGTGATCGCAGGCGGCGCCATCGTCACCCGCGACGTGCCCCCCTATATGATCGTCGCGGGCATCCCCGCCGTGCACCTGCGCGCCCGGTTTTCCGACAGCATCGCAGAGCGCATGATGGCGCTCGCCTGGTGGGACTGGCCCCATGCCCGCCTGCGCGAGACCTTGCAGGACTTCCGCACATTGCCCGCCGAGGCGTTTTTGGAGAAATACGAAGGCTGAAAACAACTGCGCGTGCCGGGGCCCCAGGGCAACTATTGTGATTGCCTTCGCAAACCCTCTCATGCAAATTCAGCCGATGTTTGGCCAACTTGTCGCATTGCTGATTATCACGTTTGCAAGGCTGATCACGGCAGTGCGCGCGATCTGGCAGGGTGCCGCTCCGCTCCCGGAAAAGCGGGTCTATTTTGCCAACCACGCAAGCAATGGCGATTTCGTCCTGATCTGGACCGTGCTGCCCGGCAAGCTGCGCGAGAAAACCCGCCCCGTCGCCGCTGCGGACTACTGGTTGTCCTCCAAACTGAAGACATTCATCGGCAGATCGGTGTTCAACGCCCTGCTGATTGAACGCAACCCCGAAGAACGCACCGCCGATCCGGTGCAGCAAATGGCGGATGCGCTGGATGCGGGCGACAGCCTGATCCTCTTCCCCGAGGGCACCCGCAACATGACCCAATCGCCCCTGCTCCCCTTCAAGACGGGGCTCTTTCACCTGGCCACAAAAAAGCCCGAGGTCGATCTGGTGCCGGTCTGGATCGAAAACCTGAACCGCGTGATGCCAAAGGGAAAGCTGGTGCCGATCCCGCTGATCTGTACCATCACCTTCGGGCAGCCGCTGCGGCTGAAGCAGGGCGAAACCAAAGCAGACTTTCTGGAACGCGCGCAGGCGGCGCTGCTGGCGCTGTCGATAACCGCAAAGGAACAGGTGAATGGCTGACAGCTTTCTCTTTCTGCTGGGCTGCGTTCTGGCGGTGTTGCTGGTGGCATCGGCCATCGGGCAATTCCTGAAATTCAAGGCCGGGCCTGACGGGCCTGATCTGACAATCGAAAACCTGAATGCCCGCATCAATGCCTGGTGGGTCATGGTCGGCCTGACAGCCCTTGCCTTTTCGGCCGGCAACACCGGCGTTGTGATCCTTTTCGCGCTCTGCTCATTTGCCGCATTGCGCGAATTCCTGACGCTGACCAACACCCGTGTCTCGGACCATTGGGCCATTGCCGCCGCCGCCTTCATCGTCCTGCCGATCCAGTTCATCGCGGTGGGCATGAACTGGTACGGCTTCTACTCGATCTTCATTCCCGTCTACGCCTTCCTGCTGATGCCGATCGTCTCCATGCTCAGCGGCGAAACCGACAATTTCCTGATCCGCATCGCAGAGGCGCAATGGGCGCTGATGATCAGCGTCTTCTGCGTGTCGCATGTGCCTGCGCTGCTCAGCCTGAACATCGCGGATTTTGAAGGGCGCAACCTGTTCCTGATCTTCTTCCTGGTGGTCGTGGTTCAGTCCAGCGACGTGTTTCAATATGTCTGGGGCAAGCTGCTGGGAAAACACAAGATCGCGCCAAAGGTGTCACCATCCAAGACCTGGGAAGGGCTCATCGGCGGTGTCGTCACCTCCAGCCTGCTCGGGGCATCGCTCTATTGGATCACGCCCTTTACCGTGATGCAGGCGGTTGGCATGTCCATCGTGATCACCCTCATGGGCTTTCTGGGCGGGCTGGTCATGTCCGCCATCAAGCGGGATCGCGGGGTGAAGGACTGGGGCCATCTGATCGCCGGACACGGCGGTTTCATAGACCGGCTGGATTCGGTCATCTTCTCCGCCCCGATCTTCTTTCACATCGTGCGCTTCTACTGGGACATTCATTGAAGAACGCCCTGTCAGCAGCGTTGAAAAGCACCCCGCTGCATGTGGCCTTTGCCTTTGTCGCGATGGGGGGCTGGGCCATCTTTGCAAACAGCACCCATGCCATGCCCAAACCCTTGCTGGCCGGTCTTGTGCAGGGCAGCATCTCGGCGGCACTGACATTGTTCCTCAAACGAACGGTGGACTGGATGCGCCCCCGGTTTTCCTATGGGACGGGCCATGTCGCGCCTGCCCTGATCGCCTCTCTGGCCTCTGCCATGCTGCTTGTCACAGCGCATCTGCTGGTCGGCACGCCCGAAGTGGCCAGGACAATTGCAGTGCCGCTGCTGGTATCGGCCTCCTATATTTTCACCTACAATTTTCTCAGCCAGCACAGATCGGAAGACACGACTCATGACTGACCTGAAAAACCGCCGCCCCCTGCAAAGCCGCAAGTCAGGCTGGGCCAACAGGATCACAGCCTTTCTGGCCGGGCGCGCGATCACCCCGAACCAGATCTCGCAGGCGAGCATTGCCGCGGCACTCCTGGCCGGTCTTGCGTTCTGGATGACCGCCTATGCGGACAGCACCAACCTGAAGGGGGCGCTGCTGATCCTGGCCGCCCTGGCCTGCCAATTGCGCCTGCTCTGCAATCTGTTCGACGGAATGGTTGCCATCGAAGCCGGCAAAAGCGCGCCCGACGGGCCGTTCTGGAATGAATTTCCGGACCGTATCGCAGATATCATCATCTTCATCGGCATCGGATTTGGCCTTGGCTCCCCCACCCTCGGTTTTGCCGCAGCCACATGTGCCGTCCTGACCGCCTATACCCGTGAACTGGGCGCCAGCATCGGACTTGCGCCCGACTTTTCCGGCCCGATGGCCAAGCAGCACCGGATGGCAACTGTCACGCTGGCCGCGGTGCTGGCGGTCTTTGAGCAGCATTTCCTGCCGCAAGGCACAATTCTGACCGTCGCGCTTTGGGTTGTGATCATCGGCTCCATCGTCACGGTCGGACGGCGCGCCAATCATATCCGGGCCGGCCTGCTCGGGGGGTGAAATCCCCTACTCCCCTTCCAAGGTCAGCGTGATCCTGTCCCCGGCAAACCAGGTGCTGCCGAACTCCACCGGCGTGCCCTCCGGATCGACATTGACCGAGGTCGAAAGCAGCACCGGCGCGCCCTCCGCAATCTGCAGATGCAAGGCCTGCGTGGCTGTGGCCAGCTTGGCCTTCAGCCGGGTCGAGGCACGGGTATAATCGCGCACGCCCGAGCGGCGCAACGCCTCGGTCACCGAATTCGCCTCTTCCAGATATGCCGGCAAATCGGGGAAACGCGCCGCCGGAAAGACGCTGTTGAAAACCGCAACCGGCATATCATCGGCCAGGGACAGCCCATCGACCACATGCACCTGGGCGCCTTCCTCAAGCGCCAGCAGGCTGCGCTCCGTTTCCGTGGCGCTGCGGGTCTGCATGGTGAGGATCCGCCTGCCCGGAACCCGCCCCGCCGAAGCAAGATTCTGGTGAAACCGCACCCGCTTGCCAAGCGGATATTCCGTCGGCACCTGGGTGACAAAGACCCCGGCACCGCGCCGGGCAAAGACCACCCCCTCGTCGGCCAGCGCCGCCAGCGCATGGCGCACGGTGTGCCGGTTCACCCCGAAACGCGCCGCCAGCACGGCTTCGGTCGGCAGCTTGTCCCCGGGGGCGTACTGCCCGGCGCTGATTTCACCGCTCAGCGTGGTTGCAATGGATCTCCAGATCGGGGTGCGGGCCATGTGTCACCAAAGTTTCACAGTTGCGGGGCTTGTGTCAGAAGGGCGAATCCGTCATGATTTGTCTAGTTGTATAGTATAGTAGACAAATCCACAAGGTGTCTAGATGACCGTCATTCAAGACCAGAACGCAGACCGCAAGCAATGGATGAGCCTGCTGGCCAAATGCGATCCCGCCGAGCTGGATGTTGCCTGGTCCGCCCTGGACCTCAGCTTTGATCACCAAGTGCTGCGCGCGCCCGAGGTTGGCAGTGTCATGGTCCGCGGCCGTGCGGGCGCGGTGGGTGCCGCCTTCAACCTGGGCGAAATCACCGTCACCCGCTGCTCGGTCCGCCTGTCCTCCGGTCAGGACGGCCACGCCTATGTGCAGGGCCGCGACAAGACCAAGGCCCTGCGCGCCGCGCTGCTTGATGCCGGAATGCAGACCGCCGCCGCCACCGAGATCCGCGAGAAGGTGCTGACACCGCTCTCGACGGCAGCAACCCGCCGCCAGACCACCCGCGCCGCCAAGGCCGCCGCGACCAGGGTCGATTTCTTTACCATGGCCCGGGGGGAAGACTGATGCAGACACAGGCCCTCACAGGCGGCTTTGCCGACGCCCCGATCGAGGCGGCCACCGCCTTTCGCGCCATCATGCAGGTCATGGCCCGACCGGGCGAGTTTGCGCCCCTCTCAGGCGCCATGCCACCGGCCCCCCTTTCCGTCGCCGCCGGGACATTGATCCTGACACTCTGCGATCCGGACACGCCGATCTTTCTGGCACCGGGCCATGACACGCCGCAGATAAGGGCCTGGATCACCTTCCACACCGGCGCGCCCTTTACCGGCGCGGCAACTGCCCGCTTTGCCCTGGGCACATGGGACGCGCTGACGCCCTGCGACTTTGCCATCGGCACCCCGGAATACCCCGACCGCTCCGCCACACTGATTGTTGAGGTGACACATCTCGCGCAATCCGGCGCCACCCTGCGCGGCCCCGGCATCAGGGATGTCACGCAGCTCTCGCTGCCAGAGATCAAGCGGTTTCAGGACAATGCCGCCCTGTTCCCCCTGGGTCATGATCATTTCTTCACCACGGGCACACAGATTGCGGCCCTGCCCCGCAGCACAAAGGTGTCCTGATGTATGTCGCAGTAAAAGGTGGCGAGCGCGCCATCGACAACGCCCATGCCTGGCTCGCCGAGGAACGCCGCGGTGACAGCGAGGTGGCGGAACTCTCCGTCGCCCAGATCCGTGAACAGCTGAAACTGGCGGTGAACCGGGTGATGGCCGAAGGGTCCCTTTTCGATCCCGACCTGGCAGCGCTGGCCATCAAACAGGCGCGCGGGGACCTGATCGAAGCCATCTTCCTGATCCGTGCCTATCGCACCACCCTGCCCCGCTTCGGTGCCTCACATCCCATCGACACCGGCGCAATGCGCTGCGACCGCCGTGTCTCGGCCACGTTCAAGGACGCCCCGGGGGGCCAGTTGCTGGGCCCGACCTTCGACTACACGCACCGTCTGCTCGACTTCAAACTGGCCGCCGAAGGTGACGTGCCCGCAGCCCCCGAGATACCCGCCGATCCAGCCCGGACACCCCATATCATGGGGTTCCTGGATCGGGAGAATCTGATCCAGACCGAGGAAGCGGGTGCGGAAACACCCCCCGATCTGACCCGCGAACCGCTCGAATTGCCCGCAGAACGCCCCTTGCGCCTGCAGTCCCTGACCCGCGGCGACGAGGGCTTCATCCTCGGCATGGCCTATTCGACCCAGCGCGGCTATGCCCGCAACCACGCCTTCGTGGCGGAACTGCGCATCGGCACCGTCGCGGTGGAAATGGACGTTCCCGAGCTGGGATTCGCGATCGAGATCGGTGAGATCGAGGTGACCGAATGCGAAACCGTAAACCAGTTCAAGGGCTCCAGAACCGAACCACCGCAATTTACCCGCGGCTATGGCCTGGTTTTCGGCATGTCCGAACGCAAGGCGATCTCGATGGCGCTGGTGGATCGGGCCCTGCGGTGGAAGGAACTCGGAGAAGACAACCTGGGTGCTCCGGCCCAGGACGAGGAATTCGTGCTGAGCCATGCGGACAATATCCAGGCCACCGGGTTCCTGGAACACATCAAATTGCCCCATTACGTGGATTTTCAGTCCGAACTTGAACTGATCCGCAAGTTGCGCCGCGCAGTGTCGGATACAATCAGGGACGCCGCCGAATGACCGTGTTGCCCCCCTCACCCCCAACCCCCTCTCCCCTTGGGGAGAGGGGACGCCGTACCCCATGCAGCGCAGCGCCCGAAGCAACAGGATGTGCTAACGGCGATAGCGTGGCTCCCCTCTCCCCAAGGGGAGAGGGGCCGGGGGTGAGGGGGTCACGGCGCGACAACAAACTTCGACCTGATACTTGTGTTGTTAATCCGTGGTTCACGAATTCAGTGCCACCCTACCCGGATGGCCAGATCCCATCCGCAGATCAGCAAGGCGCGTGCGCAGCGTCGTTGGATGACGGCGCCCGAAGACAAATTATGGCAGGCCCTGCGCAACCGGCAGCTGGCCGGTTTGAAATTTCGCCGCAAGGCGCCCCTGGGACCCTACGTTGTGGATTTCCTGTGCCCTGCGGCGCGGCTGGTGGTGGAAGTCACCGGGCGGGCGCAACATCGTGCCTTGCTTGTCCAGCGGGACATGGCGCTGCAGGCGCTTGGATATGGGGTGATCCGCCTCGCCCGCGAACAGGTCGACAGCGACTTTGCCGACCTGTTGGCAGAGATCGCGGCCATTGCGCATCGCAGGCATTGACGCGGGCGCGCCGCCAGGCCTCCCCCCTCAGTTTCCCGGTCAGACAGGAGCGGCATTTCGCATGAATGTTTCAGCCTATAACTTTGCCTATCTCGATGAGCAGACCAAGCGGATGATCCGCCGTGCCATCCTCAAGGGGCTGGCGATCCCCGGCTATCAGGTGCCTTTTGCGAGCCGCGAGATGCCGATGCCCTATGGCTGGGGCACCGGTGGCGTGCAGGTCTCAGCGGCGGTGCTGGTGCCCGAGGACACCTTCAAGGTCATCGACCAGGGGGCGGATGACACCACCAATGCCGTGTCCATCCGACGCTTTTTCGAGAAAACCGCAGGGGTCGCCGTGACCGAAGACACCGCCAGGGCCAGCGTGATCCAGACCCGTCACCGGATCCCCGAAATGCCGCTCCGGTCGGATCAGATCCTTGTCTATCAGGTTCCCATCCCCGAGCCGCTGCGGTTCCTGGAGCCTTCCGAGGTCGAGACCCGCAAGATGCACAGCCTGGAGGAATACGGGCTGATGCATGTCAAGCTTTACGAAGACATCAGCCAGCACGGGGCGATTGCCACCGCCTATGCCTATCCGGTCAAGGTCGAGGGGCGTTACGTCATGGATCCCTCGCCGATCCCGAAATTCGACAATCCGAAACTGACCATGGATGCCATCCAATTGTTCGGCGCCGGGCGCGAGCAGCGGATCTATGCGCTGCCGCCCCATACCCGGGTCGTCAGCCTTGATTTCGAGGATTTCCCGTTCGAGGCCAGCAAGGCGGATCATGCCTGCGATCTTTGTGGCGCCGGGGACAGCTATCTTGACGAGCTGATCGTCGATGACGCGGGAGGGCGATTGTTCATGTGTTCGGACACCGATTATTGCACAACCCGCCGCGCGGCGGGCCATGTGGGCGCCCAGGCTCTTCCGGTGAAGGAGGATGTGGCATGACGCCCTTGTTGCAGGTTGACGCCGTTTCGAAATTCTATGGTGCGCGGATCGGCTGCGCGGAGGTGTCCTTTGATCTTTATCCGGGAGAGGTCATGGGCATCGTCGGTGAAAGCGGATCGGGCAAGTCGACGCTGCTCAATTGTCTGGCGGGACATTTGCAGCCTGACGCAGGCGCAGTACGTTTCGACACCCGCGCCGGCGGGTTGCGCGATACGATCACCATGTCGGAGCCCGAGCGCCGGATGCTGGGGCGCACCGACTGGGCCTTTGTCCATCAGCACGCCCGCGACGGGCTGCGCATGAACGTGAGTGCCGGCGGCAATGTGGGTGAGCGGCTGATGGCGGTGGGCGCACGCCATTATGGCGATATCCGCAACACCGCGACGGACTGGCTGGGCCGGGTGGAGATTGCCGCCGATCGGATCGACGACCGCCCCAGCGCCTTTTCGGGGGGCATGCAGCAGCGGTTGCAGATTGCGCGCAACCTGGTCACCGGGCCACGGCTGGTGTTCATGGACGAACCGACCGGGGGGCTTGATGTTTCGGTGCAGGCCCGGTTGCTTGATCTGATGCGTGGTCTGGTCCGCGAGATGGGGTTGAGTGCGATCATCGTGACCCATGACCTTGCCGTGGTGCGGTTGCTGGCCGACCGGCTGATGGTGATGAAGGACGGTCATGTGGTCGAGACCGGGTTGACGGACCAGGTGCTGGACGATCCGCAGCATGGCTATACGCAATTGCTGGTCTCATCGGTCCTGCAGGTATGAGACTGGTTTCGCCGCGAAATCTTTCCCCTTATTAACAACAGGTTAATCTGATGATCCAAGTCGAGAAACTCTGCAAGTCCTTCACCCTGCACAATCAGGGTGGCGCGGTGATCCCGGTGATGCAGGATGCGGAATTTGCAGTGGCCCCCGGCGAATGTGTCGGGCTGATCGGGGCCTCCGGCGCCGGAAAGTCCACCCTGATGCGCATGCTCTACGGGAATTACCTCGCGGCCTCTGGCCATATCCGGATTGGCGGGGTCGATGTGGCCCGCGCCGAACCGCGCGAGATCCTGGCACTGCGCCGGGACAGGCTGGGCTATGTCAGCCAGTTCCTGCGGGTGGTCCCGCGGGTGTCGACGCTGGATGTGGTGGCCGAACCGCTGTTGCGCACGGGCTGCGGCGCTGACAGCGCCAGGGCGCGGGCGCAGGAGCTTCTGGAGCGGTTGAACATTCCCCGGCATCTGTGGACGCTCAGCCCGACCACATTCTCGGGGGGCGAACAGCAGCGGGTGAACATTGCGCGCGGCTTTGCCTATGCCTATCCGGCGCTGCTGCTGGATGAACCGACCGCGAGCCTTGATGCGGGCAACCGGGAGGTTGTGCTGGCGCTGATCGAAGAGGCCAAGGCGCGCGGGGCTGCCATTGTCGGGATCTTCCACGATGAGGCGGCGCGGCACAGGGTCTGTGACCGCGAGGTGGATGTGACCCGCTTTACCCCCGGGCTGGCATGAGCGTGGGGCGTTTCATCGCGGTTGTCGGCCCTTCGGGTGTCGGAAAGGATTCCGTCATGGCCGGAATGGTCGCCCGGGCGCGTGATCTGGTGGCGGTCCGCCGGGTCATCACCCGGCCGGCGGCGGCGGGGGGCGAGGATTATGAGGCGGTGAGCGCGGCTGAATTTGCGCGGCGCGTGGCGCAGGGTGCTTTCGTGTTGCACTGGCGGGCGCATGGATTGTGCTATGGCATCCCGGCCGAGGTCGTGGATGTGATGGCGCGGGGGCAGGATGTGCTGGCCAATCTGTCGCGGTCGGTCCTGCCGCTGGCGCAAGCGCGTTTCGACCGCTTTGAGGTGCTGTCGCTGACCGCGACGCCGGAGGTGCTGGAGGCACGTCTGCGCGCGCGCCGGCGCGAGAGTGCGGCAGAGATCGAGACCCGGCTGGCACGGGCGGATTTTGCCCTGCCGGAGGGCATCAGCGCCACGCGGATCGACAACTCCGGCGCGCTGCGCGACACTGTCACTCGCGCGCTGGCCGCGCTTTATCCGGCGAGGGCATAGCGTTGCAGAGCCTCGAACATCCCGTCATGACGCTCTCCCGCCAGGGTCAGGCTGTCGATCAGGAAAGGCTGCGGCAGGACTTCGGCAAAATGGGCGGCCACGGCGGGCAGGATCTGTTTGGGCTGCTTGACACGCCCGCTCAGGGTCATGTGGAAGCGGAAGGCGTCAAGCACATGGGGGTAGCCCCATTCACGCAGGTTCCGCTCCTGCTGCGGAGTCAGATGGCTGGCCCGGCGGCGCGCCAGTTCCTCCGCTGTGGGGGGCGCGCGAAACCGGTCGAGCCGCATCACCGCCTCGCCCGCGAGGTGGTTCAGCTGCTCCTGATCTCCGGTCGGGATCAGGGCGAGGAAGCCGCCCAGTTGCGCCACCTGAAGCCCGTCCAGCGTGACCGGGGCGAATTGGGTGCAGAACCGCGCCAGGGCCTGCGAAAGCCCGGCGACATCGGTGCCCGTCGCAAGGGCGAAAGGCGGTTTGATGGTGGCGTGGAAGCCGTATTTACGCGGTGTCGCGGTGAGGCCGGCAAGGTCGAGCCCGGCAATATTCGGGTGGTCAGCGGCGCAGCCCGATGCGATGTCCCATCCCAGCCATGCGGCCCCCTTGTCCGCCAAGGCGCCCTGGGGCGTGAAATAGACCGCAAACCGTTTGAACATGAACCCTTCCTTTCAACTGGCACGCGCAAGCCGTGCCATTCAGATGTGACGTTGCTATGACACAAGAGACCGTTTTGACAAATGCAAGGATCGTCCTGCCGACAGAGGTGATCGAGGGATCGCTTGTGCTGCGGGACGGGCGGATCGCCGATATCTCGCAGGGGGGCAGCGCTGCAGCCGGGGCGCAGGATTGCGAGGGCGATTACCTTTGCCCCGGGTTGATCGAATTGCACACCGATAACCTGGAGCGGCACATGACGCCGCGCCCCAAGGTGGACTGGCCGCATCGTGCCGCGATCCTGGCGCATGACCGGGAATTGGCGGGCACCGGGATCACCACGGTGTTCGACGCGATCCGGGTCGGGTCCATCGTGTCTTCCAGCAGCAGGCGCTATGGAAAATATGCGCGGCAGATGGCGGATGAAATCCTGGAAATGCGGGAGGCGGGGGTGCTGAAGATCAGCCATCATATCCACCTGCGCGCCGAGATCTGTTCGGAAACGCTGGTGGAGGAGATGGCGGAATTCGGACCGGCGGACAAGATCGGGATCGTGTCGCTGATGGATCATACGCCGGGCCAGCGGCAGTTCCGGGACCTGGGCAAGTTCAAGGATTACGTCTGTGGCAAGCATGGCATGTCCGACGAGGGTTTCGACGAATACCGCGATTTCCTCTATGGGCTGCAGGCCCGGCTGGGGACGGCCCATGAGAGCGCGGCAGTGGCGGCGGCAATGCGGTACGGGGCGACGCTGGCCAGCCATGACGACACCACAGCCGAACAGGTGGACAAGAGCCATTTGCAGGGCGTGCGCATTGCGGAATTCCCCACCACGGTGGAGGCGGCGGAGGCCTGCCACAGGCAGGGGATCGCCACGATCATGGGGGCGCCCAACCTGGTCAGGGGCGGATCGCATTCGGGCAATGTGGCGGCAAGGGAGCTGGCGGAAGGCGACCGGCTGGACATCCTGTCGTCCGACTATGTGCCCGCGGCATTGATGCAGGGGGCGCTGATCCTGAACGAAATATGGGGGGATCTGCCGCGCGCATTGGCCACTGTCACCGCCAATCCGGCACGTCATGTGGGGCTGGAGGATCGCGGCGTGCTGGAGGTCGGCAGGCGCGGCGACCTGATGCGCTTCGCGACGTTGGGGCATCATCCGGTGGTCAAATCCGTCTGGGTCCAGGGCGCGCGGGTGTCCTGATGTCGGGTGCCGCCGCGGCCGGGGGGGTGCGGTGCGTGGTGAGACAGGGGCCCGCCGGACTTGCTGCCTTGAAATCAACACCCGTCACCGGCGACCTGTCAAATAAGACATGTCGAATGTGGCGCAACTCCGGCTCCTGGCGGCGCGTTTGCTGAATCATTTCAGTGGGTCCTGCGCGGCAATTCCGACCCATATGCCAAGCATTTCCGACCCAACCAGACTTTAGACGTGGTATGGGTCAAGGTCTGGTGAGCGGACATCGTTGCCGTTGGCAACGAAACCCCAAGCCGCGCATTGACGGGCCGTGGTGCGGCGATCCGACCAGTCGTGACTGGCACTTTATGGCAGCCAAGCACTTCCAAGCTATCCGTGGAACACGACAGCAGCCAAATCGCCGTGCCAGGGGACGGCCCGGCGATGCGCGGCGGCCTGCGGCCTTGATTCCGCGCGGGGTAACGCAGCATAACACAGCCTAGGGGATGACAACATATCGCATGCCACAACGGCTTTTCCTTGTCCGCCAGACGCGTTTCCCACCGGCGGGATATTTCCGAGTGTTTCGATAAGTATTCTTGCATCCCAAGTTCAGTCTGGTATCTGATCAAAAAAGTAAGGATTGGAAACCGGAGATCCCCATGCCCCTAAACACACGTTTTACCCCCCTTGCCCTGACCGCCGTTCTGGTGGCTGGCAGCGCTGCCGCCGAGGGGGATGTGAACCTGTATTCCTCACGCCATTATGACACGGACGAGCGGCTCTATTCCGACTTTACCGAACAGACCGGCATCACCGTCAACCGGATCGAAGGCAATGCGGACGAGCTGATCGCGCGGATGCAGGCGGAAGGCGCGAATTCACCCGCAGACGTGCTGCTGACGGTCGATACCTCGCGCCTGCAGCGGGCCAAGGATGCCGGTGTGCTGCAATCGGTTGACAGCGACATCCTGGAAGAGCGCATTCCCGCCAACCTGCAGGACAGCGACAACCAGTGGTTCGGCTTCTCCCAGCGGGCGCGGATCATCTTTTACGACAAGAACGATGTGACCGAGCCGCCGATGGATTACCTTTCGCTGGCAGATCCCAAGTACAAGGGCATGGTGTGCCACCGCTCTTCCACCAATGTCTACAGCCAGACCTTGCTTGCCTCGGTGATCGAGAACCATGGCGCGGAAGCGGCGCGTGACTGGGCCGCCGGTGTGGTCGCCAACTTTGCCCGCGACCCCGAAGGCGGGGACACCGACCAGCTGCGCGGGCTGGTGTCGGGACAATGCGAAATTTCCATCGCCAACAGCTATTACTTTGCCCGCGCCCTGCGCACCGACGTGGATGGCGTGACCGCCGAGGTGGACCGGATCGGCTGGATCTTCCCGGCGCAGGATGCCGAAGGTGCGCATATGAACCTTTCGGGCGGCGGTGTGGCAGCCCATGCGCCGAACCGCGAGAATGCGGTGAAGTTCCTGGAATATCTCGCGTCGGATCAGGCGCAGGTCTATTTCTCTGCCGGGAACGATGAATTCCCGACAGTCGCGGGCGTGCCGCTGAGCGAGAGCGTGGCGAAGCTGGGCGCGTTCAAGGCGGATGAGGTGAACCTCTCGGCCGTGGCCCAGAACCTGCCGGAAGCGCAGAAGATCTTTAACGAAGTCGGCTGGAAGTAAGCCCGGCATCGCAACAATGGGGCCGCAGCGATGCGGCCCTTTTTGCATGGGCTGCAATGCCCGATCCAGCAGGGGGCTGATATGCGCCACTTCCGTCACATGCTCACAGTTTGTCTGGCTGTCCTTGCCGCCGGACCCGGCGTGGCAGAGGTCGACGCCGATGCGGTTGCGCGGATGCGCGCCGCCGATATCGTCATCCTGGGCGAGGTGCATGACAATGCCGCGCACCACATTGGACAGGCGGAACTGATTGCCCGGATCGCGCCAAAGGCCATTGTTTTCGAAATGCTGTCACTGGAGCAGGCAACACAGGTCAATGCGGACAGCCGCGAGGATCTGACCGCACTGGCGCAGCAGATCGGCTGGGCGGAGTCGGGCTGGCCGGATTTTGCGCTCTACCGTCCGGTGTTCGAGGCGGCAGGGCAAACCCCCGTGGTTGGCGCCGCCCTGCCCCGTGACAAGGTGCGTGCGGCTTTTGAACGCGGCGCGGCAGAGGTGTTCGGTGCCGGGGCCTGCCGGTTCGGATTGGATGCCCCCCTGCCGCCGGCCGAGCACGAGGCGCGCGCGGCATTGCAGTTCGAGGCGCATTGCGCGGCGATGCCGATGGAAATGATGGGCGGCATGGTCGAGGCGCAGCGCCTGCGCGACGCCGCCTTTTCCGCAGCGACACTCGACGCGCTTGCCACCTATGGCGCGCCCGTGGTGGTGATCACCGGCAACGGACATGCGCGCAAGGATTGGGCCATGCCGGCCCTGATTGCCCGCGCCGCAGCGCAGACCAGGGTGCATGTGACGGGCTTTGTCGAAGCCCCCGCAGAGGGCGGTGATCCGCGTTATGATACCACCATCGTCACCGCCCCGGCGGACCGGCCAGATCCCTGCGCCGCATTCAACAAGTAAGGACCTGCCATGTACATCGCGATGAACCGTTTCACCGTCCCGTCGGAAAACGCCGAAGCCTTCGAGGCGCTCTGGCTGGGCCGCGACAGCCATCTCAAGGAGATGGTGGGCTTTGTGGAATTCCACATGCTGCGCGGTCCCGAAAAAGACGGCAAGGTGCTTTTCGCCTCGCATACGGTCTGGGCGTCGGAGGATGCCTTTCGCAACTGGACCCGCAGCGACGCTTTCCGGGCCTCGCACAAGAGCGCGGGCACCACGGCAAAGTTGCATGAGGGTGCTCCGGTCTTTGAAGGGTTTTCGACGATCCAGCATATCACCTGACCTCATTGCCCCTGCCACGCTTGCGCTTTGCCTCCCGCCCCTTCATATTCAAGGTTACGAATTTTTAACGGGGAGGACAGGCGATGCATATCACCAGACGGCGTTTCGTGGCGGGCAGCATCGGCGCGGCGGGCATGGCCGGGATTGGCCTTGGGCCGCGGGTTGCACATGCGCAGATTGATCTGGGCAATGTCCGGCTTGATGTGGTCAGCGACGGCGCGCTTGCACTGCCGGGCAGCTTTGTCTTTGATCCGATGCCCAAGGATGAACTGCAGGCCGTGCTGGAGGCGCAGGGCATCTCTCCCGAGGTGCTGACCCCGCCCTGCAATGTGACCCTGATGCGCAGCGGTGACCGGACGGTGCTGTTCGATGTGGGCTCTGGCCCGGATTTTGCGGCGACCGCCGGAACCCTGGGTGCCTCACTGGATGCCCTGGGCGTCGCGCCGGAGGAGGTGACCGATGTGGTTTTCACCCATGGCCATCCGGACCACCTTTGGGGGCTTCTGGATGATTTCGGCGATCCGCTGTTTGCCGGGGCGCGCTATATGATGGGGCGGGCGGAGTGGGACTATTGGCTCAACCCCGCCACGGTCGATCAGATTGGCGAGGCGCGTGTCGCCTTTGCGGTGGGGGCGGAGCGGCGTTTGCGGATGATCGAAGAGGACATGACATTGTTCGATGACGGCGACGAGGTTCTGCCGGGTGTTCTGGCCCGCGCCACATCGGGTCACACGCCGGGCCATATGGCGCTGGAAGTGCGGGACGGCACGGAATCCGTGATGATCCTGGGTGATTGCATCGGCAACCACCATGTCGCCTTTGCGCGGCCGGGCTGGTTGTCGGGGTCGGATCAGGATCAGGAACTTGCCGCCACAACGCGGGTGGCCCTGCTGGATCAGCTGGCACATGAACAGACCCGCATCATCGGCTTTCACCTGCCGCAGGGGTTCGGCCGGGTGGAAAAGACGGCGGATGCCTATCGCTTTGTGCCGGGGGTCGACTGACGCGCTGCGGTGCGGGTCAGATCCAGCGCCGGACCCGGGCGCAATAGGCGTCTGCCTCCTCCCCGAAGGTCTGGCGCAGCAGGGCCTCTTCCGGCGCGGCAAAACGACGGTCGAGCACCAGCCAAAGCACAGCTGTCAGCACAAAGCCCAGCAGTGACCCGTTGCCCATGGCAAAGGACAATGTGAGCATCACCAGCGCGAGGTAGATCGGGTTGCGGGACCATTGAAACGGCCCCTCCTCGATCAGGACCTTGGGGGTGTGATGTGGCTCTATCGTGGTTTTGCGGGCAAAGAAGTACCAGGCGGACCAGATGATGATCGCCAGCGCCGCCAGAAGCACGAGCCAGGACAGGGCATCCAGCCACCAGATGTCCGGGTGCAGGCCGGGCGCGACGAACTTGAACAGATAGATCGCGGCAATGCTGCCAAGCCACCAGACCGGCGGCAGATCGGGAAAGGCGCGCATCAGTTGGCCACGGCCTCTTGCACGATCTCATCCAGCAGGGCCTGAACCTCCTGCATCGGGCCTTCGGGATAGGTCCGGTATCCCACGACGACCTCTCCCTCGCGGTCCGCCACGAAGATGCCATAGGGGCAATGGGCGATGTTCATCGGATCCGCCTCCATCACCTTGCGGGACAGAACGGCAGAGCAGAACAGGAACACATCCGCAGCATCGAAAATCCTGGTATCGCTGCCAACATCGCTTGCCGTGCGGCTCAGCATTTCGCCGGTATGGCTGACATGGTCGATGACCAGCCCCTGACCGACTATCGCGCTTTCCACATTGAAGGTGGCGTCGTCAAAGCTGCCGTCAAAAGGATAGGTAACCGCCTCCTGCGCGAGGGCCGGGGCGGCGCAGCAGATCAGAGCGGCAAGGATGAGGGGCTTCATGACGAGTCTCCGTTATGCGGGGTCTGGAAAGTGTAGCAGAAAACCGGGGGAAATGGGAAAGGCCAAAGCCCCGGCCGCGAGTTTCAGCCGAAGATTTCTGCGGCGGGGAAGGGTTTGCCGCAGGTTGCGTGAACCTCCGGTCAGGGGCCTTTCGGCCATTCTTCAGATGAACTTTTCAAAAAACACGCGGTTGAAACCATCTTCTGTCTTTCGCTCGGTCTCCCGATAGCCAAGATGCGGGTAGATCGACAGATTTTCAGTCATCTTCTCATTCGTATAGAGCTTGACCGAGGTTGCGTTTGATCGTTTTGCCTCTGCTTCGCAAAAGGCGATCAGGTGTTTTCCAATACCGCGACCCGCTGCGGTTGGGCGCACAGCGACGTTTTCAAGAAGAACTTGCTCACCCTCCTGATAAAACACGATAAATCCGAGCACCTCTGCATCCTGCCCGACAGCAACATGCACCACCCCGGCGGCGATCAGGGCGGCAAAATCGGCGACCATCGGGGCGGGCTTCCTGCCCATTGCCGCAACGTAGCGTTCATAGGCACCTTCGGCGCATTCCCTGACAGCCGTTTCATCCGCAGCCTGCGCCTGCCTGATGTCAAAACCCTTGTCCAAACGCGCTCCATACCGGCTTTGTTTTGATGGTACTGCTGGCACGCAGCGATAGGCAAGGAGCGTTCCAAGCGGCATTTGCCATGGCCCCGTTTGGCGCAGCGGCCACATAAAGCCCCTGCCCGGCGCAAGCCGGGTCAGTCACCGGCCGACTTGAGATATTCGATCACGGCGGTCAGGTCTTCCTGCTTGTTCAGCCCGCGAAAGGACATCCGGGTGCCTTTCATGTAGCTTTTCGGTGCGGCGAGGAAGCTGGAGAGCTCCGCCTCGTTCCAGATCAGACCCTCCCCGGCGGCGGAGGTCATCGCCCGTGAATATTTGAAACCGTCCACGGCAGCGGCGGCGCGGCCGACCACGCCGGTCAGCAGCGGGCCGGATCGGTTCTTGGCCCCCGCACCGATCTGGTGGCAGGATTTGCATTTGCGAAAGACCTTTTCGCCTGCCTTGGCCAGTTCGGGGTCGAATGCGGCGGCGGCTGCCGGCGCTTCCTCTGCCGGTGCTTCCTCTGCCGATGCCACTTGCGTCGCAGTGGCTTTTACCACCTCTGCGGAAGACGCCTGCGGCTCTGCGTCCTCGTCCTGCGGTGTCACATCCAGCACCATGGCGCGCATGGTGACCTTGACGGGCGCATCCTTGCAATTCTCCATGCAGGGCTCGCCCTGCCAGAGTGCATATTCAGTCTCGGCCCGGTCATCGACGATGAAACCACCGGCATTGGGCATTTCGACATCCATCAGGTTCTGGTCTGACAGTTCAAATTCACCGTCCACCAGATCGTTGGAATAGAGGATATAGGCGGTGATCGCATAGACTTCGTCATCGGTCAGCGTGCCTGCATTGCCATATGGCATGGACCGGCGGATGTAGTCGAAAGCCGTGGTCAGATGCGGCCAGTAGGAACCTACGGTCTTGAGCGGATCGTCGCGGTCGAGTGTGCCCCGGCCCCCGGCCAGTTTCGGCCAGTTGCCGATACCTTCGGCAAAATCGCCATGGCAGGATGCGCATCTTTCGGCAAAGATCTCTTCCCCTTCCATGACGCTGCCAGCGCCTGCCGGCAGGTCCGCGCCGGAGGGGTCGATGTCATGGTTCCAGGCCGCGATCTCTTCGGGCAGGGCGGGACGGCCAAGGCCAAGCCCCTGTGCCAGACCGGGGCCGGCACCGGTGGCGAGCATTGCAATAAGTGTTGCGGACTTAAGAAACCTCGACATTTTCCGCCTCCCCGTTGGCACGCACCAGCCAGGTCTGGATGCCGTTGTTGTGATAGATTGAATTCAGCCCGCGCACCTCGCGCAGCTGGGTCTTGGTCGGCTGGACATAGCCGGTGTCATCCATGGCGCGCGATTGCAGCATCATCTCCTGCCCGTCCCAGGTGGTGTCCAGGTAGAAGCGGGTCAGCGCCATCTTTTCGCCGGGCCTCGCCAGACGCGCGGTTTCCCATGTCATGCCCCCGTCCTTTGAGACGTCCACACGGGTGATCGCACCGCGCCCGGACCAGGCGAGGCCGGTAATCACCAGCGGGCCCGCGCCATGGGCAATCGGGGCCTGCGGGCTGGGGGAGGTGACAACGGATTTCGCATCCATCGCCCATGTCCATTTGCGGCTGGTGCCGTCTTCCAGCGTGTCGGTATACTTGCTGGTTTCCTCGCGGCTTTCGACGGGGCCATCCGTGACCTCGATCCGGCGGATCCATTTGACCCACATGTTGCCTTCCCACCCCGGCACCACGAGGCGCACGGGATACCCGTGTTCCTTGCGCAGGGCCTCGCCATTGGCCTTGAAGGCCACCAGCACATCGTTCAGCGCCTTTTCCATCGGAATCGACCGCCCGTTGGAGGAGGCATCGGCACCTTCGACAAAGACCCATTTGTCCTTGAGATCACCAGCGGCATCCAACCCCGCTTCCTCAAGCAGGCTGCGCAGCGGCACGCCGGTATATTCCATGTTGTGGATCATGCCATGGGTGAATTGCGCGCCGTTAAGCTGTGCGCCGGCCCATTCCATGCCGGAATTGGCCGCGCATTCGCAGAAATAGACGTGATTTTCGCGCGGGAAACGTTCGAGATCGGCATAGGTGAAGACCAGCGGCTGATCGACCAGACCGTTGATCATCAGGCGGTAGTCTTCCTTGCGCAGTTCGATGGCGCCCGAGTGGTGCCGTTCAAAGGCGCAGCCCTGCGGGGTGATCGTACCATCCAGCGCGTGGATCGGGGTGAAGTTGATGGAACTGACGGTATCGGCGGTCAGCCATTCGACATTGCGCCGGATCACGTCACCCTCGAACCGGATCGGCAGGCCATAGGGGGTTGCATCCACACCATCGCCAAATTCCCGCGCCCAGGGCTGGACTTCGGTGATCAGCGGATCGGCCGATTGCGCCCGAGCCGTGCCTGCAATGGAGGCTGCTGCCCCTGCCGCAAAGCCATGCTTCAAAAACGCTCTGCGCGATGTGCGATCTGTCATCATCGTCTCCGTTAGCTTCGTATTCCGGCCTTTGCCCGCGCCCTTCAGGGGCGGATGTAGGCGTAGTTGTCTTCCTGCAGTTCGATCAGCCGCACCACGCCCGAGGGCACGACATTGGCTTCGTCCATCACGGAGATCTCATGGCCCGCATTCTTGCTCATGGCGCGCAGGGTGTTGCCGCAGGCTGCGAATGTCAGGTTTTCCAGTTCCAGCGACATGGCGGAAATGCGGTTTTCCACCGGGCTTTTGCCGGGGATCAGCATGTTCAGGCCGGGGCCATAGGCGACCACTTCGACCACCACGCTGTCACCCTGGGATTCGTAATAGCTGGCGACATTGGCGACATTGTTCAGCGCCATGTTCATCACCTGCGGATCGTTCTGATCCACATGTATGGCGACATAATGCGTCTTGCCCTCGGCCCATGCGCCGGTGGCGATCGTGGCGGCCAGTGCCGCTGCTGTCATCAGTTTCTTCATTGCCGTATCTCCTTGATCAAGGGTTACGTGCCTGCGACGGTCACGCTGGTATTCGGGTTCAGACTGATGGTGCCCTGTTTGGCGATATGCGCCTCGACCACATCCCAGATCGGCGGGCCTTCGGTGCCTTCGTTGACAGAGGCCCAGCCCGCGACCTGATAGGTCCTGGCCGGGTCGATCAACTCTCCGGTTTTCAGGAGGGTCATTTCGGTGATCCGCTCGCCTTGCGGTTTGGTCACGTCGATGCGGTAGCCCAGCCCGCCGGTGCGGACCATGTCGCCGCCCTGCTGGTAATAGGGATCGGGATTGAACAGGTTGTCGGCCACGTCTTCCAGCACCACATGTAGGAATTCGCCGGTCATTTCGGTGCGATAGGCCTGCGGATAGGTCATCGAGGTCACGTTCCAGATGTCCTCGCGGGTGATGTCCTGCCCGGGCAGGATCGACGGGCCCCAGCGCACGCCGGGGCTGAGCGCGATTTCGGCCTCGCGTTCGGACAGGAGCGCATCGCAGATCAGATCGTCCCAGGTGCCGTTGAAATTGCCGCGCCGGTAGAGGGTCTGATCCTCTGCCGTTTTCCCGATCACCTCTGACATTGCGTCCAGATAGGGCGCGCGCTGTTCGTCGATCAATGCGGTCATGGGCGCATCCGGGGCGATCACGTCGGAAAAGATCGGGATCAGCTTGTGACGGAAGCCCATCATGCGCCCGTCGCGCACATCCAGATCGACGCGGGACACGAATTTGCCGTTGGAGCCGGAGGCGATGATGATCGTCTGCCCCACAAGGACCGGTTCGGGCAGGGCGTCATGGGTGTGGCCCGACAGGATCACGTCGATGCCGGTGACCTTGCCCGCCATCTGCTTGTCCACGTCGAACCCGTTATGCGACAGGCAGACCACCAGTTCGGCCCCTTCGGCGCGGACCTCGTCCACCATTTCCTGCATGCGTTCGTCGCGGATCCCAAAGGAGTATTCCGGGAACATCCAGCCGGGGTTGGCGATGGGCATATAGGGAAAGGCCTGGCCGATCACGGCGATCTTCACGCCGCCGCGCTCAAAGAACTTGTAGGGCGGGAACAATTCGGCCGGCTCGTCCCATTCGGCGTCAAAGATGTTCTGGCCCAGGGCGGCAAAGGGCAGCCCCTCGACAATCTCGGCCACGCGGTCGGCGCCCAGGGTGAATTCCCAGTGGAAGGTCATCGCATCGGGTTTCAGCGCGTTCATGACGTTGACCATGTCCTGGCCTTCGGTCTGATAGCAGGTGTAGCTGCCGTGCCAGGTGTCGCCGCCATCCAGCAGCAGCGCATCGGGGCGGTCGGCGCGGATGGCATTGACCACGGTCGCCACACGGTCCAGCCCGCCGACCCGCCCGTATGCCCGCCCGAGTGCTGCAAAGTCATCACAGGTCAGCGCATAGGCCGAAGGGCTGCCATCGTCGATGCCGTAGAGCCTGCGGAAATCGGCGCCGGTGACATGGGGCACCGCCCCCTTGTTGCCGCCCACGCCGATGTTGACCTCCGGTTCCCGGAAATAGACCGGCTTGAGCTGCGCGTGGATGTCCGTGACGTGGATCAGCGACACATTGCCGAAGGTATCGAACTCCAGCAGCCTGTCCTGCGTCAGCAATTGCTGGGCGGCCAGCCGGGACCAGTTGCCGAAGCCGGAAGCGCCATAGATCGACGCCGCAGCCATGGAAGTCTGTAGGAAGTCGCGACGCGAAATCATAGGGGGCTCCTTCACGCAGATATATATGCGCATCTATGAATTTGTCTGGGGCGAAAAACCCCGTGCGGCGCGGCACACGGGGGTCTTCAGTTATCAGTTACGGACAGAGGGGCCTTCGACCGAAAGGCCATTGCCCCGCGAGGCCACGTAAAGCTCAAGTGCCACGAATTCCGGGCTGCCCGGCGCATAGGTTTCCGCGCGGGTGTCGCGGATACAGCCCTTGAAGCGGGAATGCGATCCGTTCAGCTTGGTGTTCTTCAGGCGGTAGACCGGAAAGCCGTTGATCTGGCCCTGGCTGAGGTGGTCGGCGCGGATCATCCGGCCGAAGTTGTCCTCATGGCAATTGGCGCAGGACAGTTCGAGCTGGCCGGTGCGGGTGTAGTACAGCTCCCTGCCCTGTTCCCAGGTTGATTGCGCCGGACCGTCGATCGCCACGTTGACCGGCAGGCCGCGCGACACGGATGCAAGCGCCGCTTCCATGTTGATCGCGTCGCCCTTGTCGTATTTCCAGGCTTCCGCGCCCATCCGGTTGGTGCGGCAGTCGTTGACCTGCATCTGCAGCGTGCGCACCTCGCCCGCGGCCTCGTTCCATTTCGGATAGGTCGCCTTGACGCCTGCCATGCTTTCGATGTCGTTGTGGCAGGAGGAACAGGACTTGCCTTCGGTGCCGTCCGCTGTCTCCCAGGCTTCAAGCGCCTTTTCGACAAAGATCATGCCGGGGTTGTCGAAATCATCGGCCTGCATGATCCGGGTTTCGTCACCCCGGAACAGCCATCCCGACAGGATCTCGTCAAACCTGTCCGAAAGATGGGCGGGTGCCGCCGTGCGCGTCACCATTTCCGTTTCATCGTTGAGGATCAGCGTATCGTCAACCGGGTCGGCCTGCGCCGACATTCCCATTGCGATCAGCGCACCCACGCCGGCCATTCTTGCCAGTCTTTTCATTATCCGTCCCTCCCTGAAACGTGTCGTTCAGCCGATCGCGATGGCCTTGGTTTCCTCGTAGACCGAACCGTCGTCGTCATACCAGGTGAACTTGAACTCACCTTCTTCCGGCACGATGGCCTCGAATTCGAAGTAGGGGTTCGTGGAAATCGCCGGCTCCATCTTGACGTCGATCACGTTCTCGCCGTTGAAGTCGCAGACAAAGCGGTTGATGATCGAACGCGGAATGGCGTTGCCGTCATCATCCTTGCGCTGGCCGCTTTCCATCTGGTGACTGATCAAGGTCTTGATCGTGATCGCCTCACCGGCAGCCGCTTTTTTCGGGACTTTGACGCGCGGTTTTACACCTGATGCCATGATAGTTCTCCTTGAATGCCTTAGCCGCCGCAGCCGCCAATTGTGACCTTGACCGTTTTCGACGCCTTGGCGAAGGACCCATCGGCCATCTTTGCGATGGCGACAACCTCCTGCGTCCCGGCGAGGCGAATGCGGGTTGAGGCCTGCTGGGATGCGGCCAGCTTGCCGAATTTGAAGGTGGCCACGGGCGGGGTCGGGTTGCCCATTGCCAGCACCATGATCTCTGTCGCGCCTTCGGCAGAGACTTCGATTGGCACGGTATTGCCGTTTTCCGCGATTTCGGGCGCGGTCAGCTCAATGCCGCCTTCGCCCAGATTGGCACCACCGGTGAAGGCCGCGATTTCCTCTTCGCCCTTGGCGAAACCCCTGATGGGCAGCCCGGCAAGGACAAGGGCCCCTGCCCCGACCGCCAGCGCATTGCGTCGTGTAAATTCCATTCCGATCTCCTATCGTTCAGGCCGCGTCGGGCGCGGTTCGTTCCGTGAGCGTGCCGCCTGTCGTGCGGCTCAATCCTTGAGCGTCGCGAGGTAGGCGACGACATCTTCGATCTGCTGGGCGGTCAGGATGGGACCAAAGGTGTCATCCGCCGCTTCCCCCGTATAGGCATTGCCCGGACGGATAAATCCTTCGGTCTTGTAGAAGGAGGGCATCATGCTGTCCTCGAACATCACCTTGGCATTGGCGACGATGCCGCGCAGCTCTGCCTCGCTCCAGCGGTCGCCGGCTCCGTCCAGCATCGGACCGATTTCACCGTGGAAGGGGATCTCAGCCAGATCGCTGACCTGATGGCAGGCAACGCAATTGCCCTTTTTCTTGTTACCGACGATATCGCGCCCCTCGGCAGGGTCGCCGGGCGTTCCTGTCAGGGATGTGGCAATGGCCCCGTCCTCAAAGCTGACATTGGTCGGCTCGATGATTTCCGCCACCGCCACGGATGCCAGCAAGGCCGCGATGCCCGCAGCTGTTCCTAGAATTTTCATGGTTCCTCCCTCGCCCTTCGGCTTTTGCCTTAACGTAGCCCACAGCTTTGTGAACAGGCAACAACAAATTCAAAAAATCGAATTAATATAGGTTTTGATCGTCAAAACCTCTTTGTTCCCAGCCTATTGGCTTTGCTCGGCAAATTTGCGGGCGTGATATTTCTGAAAGCTCTCGTCGCCGTCATAGCCCTTTTCGACCACCCAGTTGAACATGTTGAAGGTGGTATGACGCCCAAAGGCCCCGGGCATGACGGTCACGGCCGCCTGCGCCGCCGTGGCATCCTCCGCCACAGTTTCGGGCATGAAAAGCACGGTGGGGGTGAACAGGACACCCCATTTGCGCACCATCTCCTTTTCGGGCAGGGCTTCACCATCGAAATCGGTCACTTCGATGTCGCCGAACATGTTGATCTGCACGACAAAGAAGTTCTCTTCGATGTAATCGGCGATTTCGGGGATCGGATAGACCTCTTCGTGCATCTTGCTGCAATAGATGCAGCCGCGCTGTTCGACCATGATCGCCATGCGCTTGCCTTCGCTGTTGGCCTCGGCCAGGTCCTCCGACAGGTCCTTGAAGGTATCGCGCATCCAGGGGGCCTTGTGCAGCCCGTCGTCGCCCAGGTCCGCGAGGGCCGCCTGTGTCATTGTGATCAGGGCCGCAAGGGCCAGTGCGATTGGTCGCATGTCGTTCCTCCGCTTAGCGCAACGTGCCGATGTCCGGCGCGATCTCCAGCATCCATTGCGCGATATAGTTGATGGTGTTTGTGGCTATCAATATCCCGAACAGGATCAGCATCACACCCATGAGCTTTTCGATCAGGCCAAGGTGGCGGCGGAACCGGGCCATCCAGCGCATGAAGGGGCCGATGAACAACGCGGCGAGGACAAAGGGCGCGGTCATGCCCAGCCCGTAGACGAACAGCAGCAGCGCGCCGCTGCCCGCGGTATCTGCCCCGGCTGCGGTGAACAGGATCGCCGCCAGCACCGGCCCCACGCAGGGCGTCCAGCCAAAGGCGAAGGCCAGACCGATGACATAGGCCCCCAGCAGGCTGACATTGGAGGTATCGCCCGCATCGGCGCGGAATTGTCTGTAAAGCAGGCCGATCCGGATGACGCCCAGGAAATGCAGCCCCATCGCGATGATGATCGCCGCCGCGATCCAGCGCAGGATGTCGAAATATTCGCGCACGATCTGGCCGAATGCCGTGGCCGCCGCCCCCAGCCCCATGAAGATCGTGATCACCCCTGCCGCGAACATGCAGGCCGCCAGCACCGCGCGCCGCCGCACCGCGCTGTCTACGGGGGCATCTGCCGATATCTGGTTCATGCCCACGCCGGCCAGGTAGCTGAGGTAAAACGGCACGATCGGAAGGATACAGGGCGACAGAAAGGACAATAATCCGGCAATCAGCGCGCCAGCGAGGGTGATATCCATCATGTTCCGGGGTCCGTGCTTGAGTAATTCACATATTCATATTAAGTGTTATTTAACGGAAAGGTCAAACCGACATGTTGCTGCGCGCGCTGTTACTGCCTGCCTTTGTTGTCGCCGGATGGGTGCAGGTCGCCTCTGCGGAGCTTGCGCTTGTGATGGTCCAGGAAAAGGGCTGCATCTGGTGTGCCAGGTGGGACCGCGAAATCGCGCCCAAGTACCCCAAGACAGCCGAGGGGCGCGCCGCCCCGTTGCGGCGCTATGACATTGATACGCCGGTGCCGACGGACCTTGCCTTCGCAGGTCCGCTGCGCTTCACGCCGACCTTTGTCCTGGTTGAGGACGGGCGCGAATTGTCGCGGATCGAAGGCTATCCGGGCGAAGATTTCTTTTGGGGTTTGCTGGGTGCAATGATCACCCGCGCCGATCCCGGGATCAAAATGAACTGACGGTCCGACTGGCCGCGCCCATGCAGGCGCTGTCCGGTCCGAAACAACGAAGGAAGCAGGTTGATGGGGTTGCCGGTTTTTCACGACGACATGTGTGCGGAAGATATGGACAGGATGGCCGCCAGCGCGGTGCAGGCCTCCAATTTTCTCAAGGCGATCAGCCACGAGGGGCGGCTGATGATCCTGTGTCATCTCACCACCGGAGAGAAATCAGTGACCGAGCTGGAAGAATTGCTGTCTGCCCGACAGGCCGCAGTGTCGCAGCAATTGTCGCGGCTGCGGCTGGAAGGGCTGGTCACCCCCCGGCGTGATGGCAAGACGATCTATTACAGCCTTGCCGACGACCGCCCGAGAAAGATCATGGAAGTGGTCTATGACCTGTTCTGCCAGGAGAAATAACTGAGCCTTTTCGATATCCAATGCGTGAAGGGAGGGGTCACGTGCTGAATTATCTGACGGAGCCGCAGGCGGTTGCGCTGATCGGCGGGCTTGGCGGCCTGTTGCTGGGCCTTGCCGCGCGGATCGGAAGGTTTTGCACGCTGGGCGCCATCGAAGATATCTATTACGGCAACTCCAGCCTGCGGCTGCGCATGTGGGGCGTTGCCATCGGGGTGGCGGTGATGGGCACCTTCGGGCTGGCGGCATCGGGGCTGCTCGACCTCGGGCAGACCCTCTATCTTGGGCGCGGCTGGACCCCGCTCGCCTGTGTGGTCGGCGGACTGACCTTTGGCTATGGCATGGCGCTGGCGGGCAACTGCGGCTATGGCGCGCTGGCCCGTCTGGGCGGCGGTGATCTCCGCTCTTTCGTCATCGTGCTGGTGATGGGGTTGGCGGCCTATATGACCCTGGGCGGTCCGCTGTCGGGATTGCGGCTGTGGCTGTTCGATGCCGCCGACACCCCCGGCCCGATGCCGGGGTTTGCAGATGCGTTGTCAGCCCTGACCGGCCTGCCGGTTCATGCCACGGGCATGTTGATCGGGGCGCTGATCCTGCTGCTGACGCTTATGCATGGGCCGATGCGCCGGGCCTATGCGCATGTGTTCTGGGGGGCGGTTGTCGGTCTCGCGATCGTTTCGGGATGGGCAGGCACACAATGGGTGGCCAATGTCGGTTTTGATGCCGCGCCGGTTGTGAGCCATACGTTCTCCGCACCTCTGGGGGAAACCATGCTTTACGCGATGACCTCCTCGGGCAATACCATCAGCTTTGGCACCGGGTCGGTCCTGGGGGTGCTGCTGGGCGCCTTTGCGGGCAGTCTTTTCAAGGGGCATTTCCGCTGGGAGGCCTGTGACGACCCGCGCGAGCTGGGCCGTCAGATCCTGGGGGCCGCGCTGATGGGGTTCGGCGCCGTGATCACCGTCGGCTGCAGCGTGGGCCAGGGGCTTTCCGCATTTTCGGTACTGGCCTACAGCGCGCCGCTGACAATGGCCTGCATCATGGCCGGTGCCGCGGTTGGATTGCGCCAGCTGATCCTGGGATTCGCGCCGGGAGTCTAGGCCGCTGGCCTGCTGCACCGGGGCCGCCAACCGCCACCTTCGTGATCACACCTTGACCATTCATAACCTGCTTTGCGCAAAAAGCCACCGTCAGGCCCGGATCGGATCACCGGATATTGCCAGCGCGGACCGAATATGGGAGTAGTTCGCGCGGTATTAATTGGAAGAAAATTAATGAAAATTGCTGTTTTTGGAATTGGGTACGTGGGTTTGTCGAACGCAGTCCTGCTGGCCCAGCACAACACTGTCACGGCGGTGGATTTGTCGGCGGAGCGCGTGGCGCAATTGAATGCCCGGACCTCGCCGATCGAAGATGTGGAACTGGAACAATGGCTGGCCACGAAGGAATTGGACCTGACAGCCACCATCGACGGCGCGACCGCCTGCCGGGAGGCGCGTTTCATCGTGATCGCGACGCCGACGGATTACGACCCCGAAACCAACTTCTTCAATACCTCCTCGGTGGAAGCGGTGATCAAGCTGGCGCTTGAGGTCAATCCGACCGCGACCATCGTGGTCAAATCGACCGTGCCCGTCGGCTTTACCGACCGGGTGCGCAAGCTGTTCGGGAGCGAGGACATCATCTTTTGCCCCGAATTCCTGCGCGAGGGTCAGGCGCTGCACGACAACCTCTATCCCTCACGGATCGTGGTCGGGTCGCGCCGGGAAGAGGCAAAGGTCTTTGCCGATTTGCTGGTGCAGGGGGCCTTGGCCAAGGATGTGCCAGTGCTTTACACCGGACCGGCAGAGGCGGAATCGATCAAGCTTTTTGCCAATACCTACCTGGCGCTGAGGGTGGCTTTCTTCAACGAGCTGGACAGCTATGCCCTGGCCGAAGACATGAACGCGCGTGAAATCATCGAAGGCGTCGGCCTCGATCCGCGCATCGGCACCCATTACAACAACCCCTCCTTCGGCTATGGCGGCTATTGCCTGCCCAAGGATACCAAGCAGTTGCTCGCCAATTTCTCGGCGGTGCCGCAGAACCTGATGCGCGCGGTGGTGGATGCGAACCGCACCCGCAAGGATTTCATCGCCGAACGGGTGCTGGCGCGCAAACCTCAGGTGGTGGGGATTCACCGTCTGGTGATGAAGGCCGGGTCGGACAATTTCCGGCAAAGTTCCGTGCAGGGCGTGATCCGTCGCATCCTGGCCGAGGGGATCAAGGTGGTCATCTACGAACCGGCCTACGCGCAGGAGAGCTTTCTCAACTGCACGGTTGTGCGCGACTTGGAAACCTTCAAGCAGCAAAGCGACGTGATCGTGGCCAACCGGGCGTCCGATGATCTTTCGGATGTGGAAGACAAGGTCTTTACCCGGGACATCTTTGGCCTGAGCTGAGACCCAACAGGCGTTGCGGGACCGGCAGCGCCCGGGGCAGGTAGCGCCATTCAAACTGACGAGGGACCATGGCAGACACTCACCGCGCCTTCCTGTCCGGGCTGTTCGACGCGGCGGTTGCTGCCGCCGATCCGCTGAATGCCCTGGGCAGCAATCTGCCGGAAGCCCCACGCGGCCGCACCGTGGTGATCGGTGCCGGCAAGGGGGCGGCGCAGCTGGCGCAGGCCTTTGAGGGGCTGTGGGATGCGCCCTTTGAAGGGGTCGTGGTCACCCGCTACGGCTATGGCGCGCCCTGTCACACCATCCGGGTCATGGAAGCGGCGCATCCGGTGCCGGACGCCGCCGGGCTGGCGGCCGCACAGGCGCTGAAATCGGCTGTCAGCGGGCTGGGGCCGGATGATCTGGTCATCGCGCTGATCTGCGGCGGAGGGTCATCGCTGTTGCCCGATCCGCCCGAGGGGCTGACCCTGACCGATCTGCAGGAACTGAATGCCGCCCTGCTGGAATCCGGCGCGCCGATCTCGGTCATGAATGCGATCCGCAAGCGGTTCAGCGGGATCAACGGCGGGCGGCTTGCGGAACTGGCCGGGGGCGCGCGCATCTGCAACCTGATCGTGTCCGATGTGCCCGGTGACGACCCCGGTGCCGTCGCCTCCGGGCCCACGGTGCCGGGGCGGCCAGGCGCGGCAGAGGTCGCGGCCCTGATCGAGGCGCGGGGGCTGACGCTGCCGCAGGCCTGCATGGATCACCTGCGCCAGCAGCCGGAAGACGAGGCGGCACCGCACCCCGATGTGACGACAAGGATCATCGCCTCTGCCGCGCAGTCGCTTGAGGCCGCCGCCTGCCGTGCCAGCGCCGAGGGCGTGACACCCTGGGTTCTGTCCGACCGGATCGAAGGGGAGGCCCGCGAGGTGGCCCTGGTCCATGCGGCCCTCGCGCGGCAGGCCGCAACCGCAGGCACGCCCTATCCTGCGCCGGTGGTCCTGCTGTCAGGCGGAGAGACGACGGTAACGCTGCGCCACAGGGGCAAGGGCGGACGCAACAGCGCCTTTCAGCTTTCCCTCGCCCTGGCGCTGGAGGGGGAGCCGTGGTTTCACGCCCTTGCGGCCGATACGGACGGGATCGACGGCTCCGAAGACAATGCAGGGGCCTGGGTGGACGGGACAACGGCGGCGCGGATCCGTGCTGCGGGTCTCGATCCGTTGCAATCTTTGCGGCGTGACGATTCCTATTCGGCGCTCAAGGCGGTAAACGGGTTGTTCATGACCGGGCCGACGGGGACCAACGTCAATGATTTTCGGGCCATCCTGATCGGAACGCCCAGAGGCTGATGGCCGCAATGCCCGCGCCCCTGGGCGGGGACGGGCAGCACCGGCTTCCGGACCCTTGAATCACCCCGGCGGCCCAGTGGATTCGCGCGACGCGGGGGTTAGGGCGGTCTGCGGTCTGCCGCTATTACCAAGTATCAACACAAATGAAGACATGTCATTTTTGACATGTCAAAAATGACATGTCTTCATTTGTGTCAGGTTTGGCGCTTGTCAGGAGCGGCGCGCTTGATGGCGATCTGGATTGCATCTGGTCTGCACGTTCACACCTCGACACGCACCCTGAGTGTCAGGCGCTGCCTGACCTGCAAGTTCCGGTGCAGGATGCCGGTCCGGCCAGACCGGCCTCAATCATCCGGCAAGAGCCAGGCCATATCCGCGACCCGACGCTCCCGGTACGTCCTGATCTGCACGGCATGTTGCAGCGTCAGGTCGATGTCATCCCAGCCCCGGATCAGCTTTTCCCGCCACATCTCATCCAGCGCAAAGGCAAAGACCTTTCCCGCCGCATGGATTTCGCAATTGCCCAGGTCGATGGAAACGCGTGCATCGCCGCCGCCCACTGCGCCCGCAAGTGCCGTAATCTCACGCTCCGCCAGCCTTGCGGGCAACAGGCCGTTGTTGACCGCATTGGCGGCAAAGATATCGCCAAAGCCGGGCGCGATCACGGCGCGGAATCCGGCGTCGACCAGGGCGTAAACCGCAGCCTCCCGCGAGGAACCGGTGCCAAAGTTCCGGCCCGCGATCAGGATGCTGGCAGGCTCCACCCCATTCAAGGGGAACTCCGGGCGCAGCACCCCTGCCGCATCCCGCCGCATGTCATGCAGCAGGAATTCGCCATAGCCCTGCACACGGGGCGTCGACATGAACCGCGCCGGGATCAACTGGTCGGTGTCCACATTGTCCTGCGGCAGGTGGACGGCCCTGCCCTCATGCCTGGTCCATCCCGCCATCAGGTCCTCTCCTGCGTGACTTCGCGCACGTCTGACAGCGCGCCGGTCACCGCTGCCGCCGCGACCATGGCGGGCGACATCAGATGCGTGCGCGCGCCGCGCCCCTGGCGCCCCCGGAAATTCCGGTTGGTCGACGAGGCGCAGCGCTTGCCCGGCGCCACCAGATCCCCATTCATGCCGACGCACATTGAACAGCCCGATGCAGCCCATTCCAGCCCTGCGTCCCGGAACACCTTGTCCAGCCCCTCGGCCTCCGCCTGTTGCTTGACCAGCGCCGAACCGGGTGAAACCAGCCCCGGCACCCGCGCCTTGCGGCCCCGCAGGACCGCCGCCGCCGCGCGCAGGTCCTCGATCCGCCCGTTGGTGCAGGAGCCGAGAAAGACCTGATCCACCGGCGTGCCCTTGATCGGCTGCCCCGGTGTCAGCCCCATGTAGTCATAGGCCGCCCTTGCCGCTGCGGCCTTGCCTGAGCCAAGGCTTTCGGGCGCGGGCAGGACCGCGTCGATGCCGATGGCCTGTTCGGGGCTGGTGCCCCAGGTCAGGGTCGGCGCAATCTCGGCGGCGTCAATGACCACCTCGCGGGCGAAATCCGCCCCCGCATCCGTGCGCAGGGCACGCCAGCCGGTCATGGCCGTCTCCCAATCGCCGGGCCCGGGCGCATAGGGGCGGCCCTTGATATAGGCGAATGTCACCGCGTCGGGGGCCACCATGCCAAAGCGGGCGCCGCCCTCGATCGACAGGTTGCACAGGGTCATGCGCCCCTCCATGCTCAGCGCTTCGACCGCCGGGCCTGCGTATTCCACCGCATGTCCCTGCGCCCCGTCGGCACCCAGCCGGGCGATCCAGCCCAGCGCCATGTCCTTGGCGGTGACCCCCGGTGCCAAGACCCCCTCAAAGGTGATCCGCATGGCAGCCGGTTTGCGTTGCCAGACTGTCTGGGTTGCCAGCACATGGGCCACTTCCGTCGCTCCGATGCCAAAGGCCAGTGCGCCGAAGGCGCCGTGGGTCGATGTGTGGCTGTCACCGCAGTTGATCTGCAGCCCCGGCAGGGTCAGCCCCAGTTCCGGCCCGATCACATGCACGATGCCCTGACGCGGGTCGCGCAGCCCGAAGATCTCCAGCCCATGGGTGCGCGCGTTGCCCTCCAGCGTCTCGATCATGCGGGCGATGTCGGGGTCCGTGATCCTGTCGCGCTGCCGGGTCGGGGCATAATGGTCGGTGACGGCAAAGGTCAGGCGCGGCTCTGCCACCGGCTGTCCCCGCGCGGCCAGCTTCGCGAAGGCGTGATGCGACCCTTCATGCACCAGATGCCGGTCCACCCAAAGCAGCGACGTGCCATCTTCGCGGCGCAGAATTTCATGCGCGCCCCAGAGTTTGTCCAGCAGGGTGCTTGGCTTTTTCATGAAAATGCACATAAATGTCCCAAGGCCCAAATGCAACAGAATGTCCCGCCGCTGCAGCACCCTGTCCGGCGGAGATGGTAACCCGAAGGGGGTGTCGTGCCGGTTGTCGAAATTCACCTGACCGACGGAGTTCCGGCTGCGGTGAACGCCAGCCCCGTCGGACCTGCCGTCAATCCGCGCCACCGCCGTGACAAGATCCATGACATCGCCAGGGGGCGCAGAAGACAAGAGGCAGGCCATGGCCGAGATTGACCCGATCACCCTCGCCGTGCTGGCGGGACGGATGGAACAGATCGCCGATGAGATGGACGCGACCCTGTTCCGCGCGGCCTTCAACCCGATCATTGCAGAGGCGCATGACGCCAGCCATGGTCTTTATCACGCATCCACGGGTGACACGCTGGTGCAGGGCAAATCCGGGCTGCCGATCTTTGTCGGGGTCATGGCATTTGCGGTCAAGGCGGTCATCGACAAGGCCGCCGCCGATGGCGATCTGGCCGACGGGGACATCTATATTTTCAACGACGCCCATATCGGCGGCACGCATCTGAGCGACATGCGGCTGGTGCGGCCCTATTATCGCGATGGCAAGCTGTTCTGTTACCTCGCCTCTGTCGGGCATTGGCATGATGTGGGGGGCGCGGTGCCGGGCAATTACAACCCGGCGGCGACGGATGTGTTTCAGGAGGCCTTCAACCTGCCCCCGGTCAAGCTGGCCCGCGCGGGCGAGATCAACCAGGACATCATCGACATCCTGCTGCGCAATACCCGCCTGCCGCAATCGGCAATGGGTGATCTGAACGGCCAGCTGGGCGCGCTGGATCTTGGCATCCGGCGGATGGATGAATTGCTGGACGCCTATGGCGCCGACACGGTGCGCGCGGCACTGGATGCCCTGGGCGACCGGGCCGAGGCGCTGATGCGCGCCGAGTTGGAGGGGCTGCCCGATGGCCGCTGGGAAGCCATGGATTACCTCGACAATGACGGTATCACCGATGAACCGCTGGCCATCCGGGTCGCGCTGGAAATCAACGGCGATGAAATGGTGCTGGATTTTGCAGGCTCCGCCCCGCAATGCGCGGGGCCGGTGAACATCGCCCTGCCCACCACCGTGGCTGCCGCCTATGTGGCGATCAAACATGTCTTTCCGATGCTGCCCGCCAATGCGGGCGTGATGCGCCCCATCGAGGTGCGGGTGCCGGAAGGGTCGATGCTGGCCGCGCAGTTTCCTGCGCCCACCGGCGGCTATACGGAGACGATCCTGCGGATGATCGACGTGATATTCTCTGCTGCCGCACAGGCGGCGCCGGACCGGATCGTCGCCAATGCCTATGGCACGATCAACGCGCTGTCGATTGCGGGCAAGCGCAGTGACGGGCGGCCCTGGGTCATGTTCAGCTTTTACGGCGGCGGGCACGGCGCATCGCTGGAGGGTGACGGGCTGAACCACGGCAATGCGCCGATCTCCACCGCCACCATTCCGCCGATGGAGATCCTCGAAAGCGTCTATCCCGTGATGTTCCGGCAATGGGCCCTGCGCCCGGACAGTGCGGGCAATGGCATGTATCGCGGCGGACTGGGGGCCATCTATGAAATAGAGGTCCTGGAAGAGAATGGCGCGGAGGCCTTCCTGTTTGGCGAACGCGGGCGGTTCGCGCCCAAGGGGATCGCGGGCGGGGCGAACGCGGCATTGAACGTGTTCTCCTATGCGACCGACGAAGGTTTCGCGCATCCACCGCTGGTCTCGAAGATGCGGGGCATCAAGCTGCGGCAGGGGCAATCGGTGCGGCTGGAAACACCCGGCGGCGGCGGCTATGGCCCTGCCGCCGACCGTGCCGCCGCCGCCGTGGCGCGTGACGTGGCGCGCGGATTGATGTCTGCCGAACATGCGGATGAAGCCTATGGTTTGGCCTGGCGGGAGGTCACCATATGAAGATCGTCGGCGTCGATGTGGGCGGTACATTTACGGATGTCTTTGTCCTGAACGAAGCGGACGGCACCGCTGCGGTCGCCAAGGTTCCCACCACGCGCCCGGATCAATCGGGCGGTTTCCTGACCGGGATCGGCGAACAGGTGGAAGACCTTTCCGATATTTCGGTCGTGGTGCATGGCACGACGGCGGGCACCAATGCCCTGCTGGAACGCAAGGGTGCAAAGATCGGCGTGATCACCACCATGGGGCTGCGCGACGTGCTGGAAATGCGCCGCCGGGACCGGCCCCGCACCTGGGGCCTGCGCGGTGATTTCGAACCGGTCGTAGACCGGCGGTATCGTCTGGAAGTGCCGGAACGCACCCTGGCGGATGGCACGATCCGCACGCCCGTCGATCTGGACACCGTGCGCGCGGCGGCAACCACGCTTGCCGGTCAGGGCTGCGCCGCCATCGCCATCCTCTTTGCCAATTCCTATGCCAATCCCGCGAACGAAGCGCTGGCAGTTCAGGCCGTGCGTGCCATCTGGCCCAATGAACATGTCTCCTGCTCCTCGGAAATCCTGCCGGAAATCCGCGAGTTCGAACGTTTCTCCACCACCGCGCTGAACGCCTATCTGCAGCCGGAAGTCTCGGGCTATCTCGACCGGCTGGAAACGGCGCTGAAGCAGGGCGGGTTCGGCGGTGAATTCATGATCGTGCAGTCCAATGGCGGGGTGATGGCTGTCGATACCGCCTGCAAGGTGCCGGTGCGCACTGCATTGTCAGGGCCTGCGGCAGGGGTGATCGCGGCGGGCTACATCGCCTCCACCGCAGGCTTTCCCGATGTGATCACCGGCGACATGGGCGGCACATCCTTCGATGTGTCGCTGATTGCGGGCGGGCAATCCATGCTGTCCCCGCAAACCTCCATCGACTTCGGCATGGTGGTACGCACCCCGATGATCGAGATCACCACCATCGGTGCCGGCGGTGGCTCCATCGCCTGGGTGGACAAGGGCGGGTTGCTGAACATCGGCCCCGAAAGCGCGGGGTCAAATCCCGGACCGGTGGCCTATGGGCTGGGCAACGACCGGCCCACCGTGACCGACGCCAATGTGGTGCTGGGCCGGATCGACCCGGACAATCCCATCGGCGGCAAGCTGACACGGCTGGATGTGGAAGCGGCAGCACGGGCCATCGACGCCCATGTGGGCGCGCCGCTGAACCTCGACACCCATCAGGCGGCAGAGGCAATCCTGCGCGTCGCCAACAGCCGCATGGCGGGGGCGATCCGCCTGGTCAGTATCGAACGCGGGTTTGACCCGAAACGCTTTGCCTTCATGCCCTTTGGCGGTGGCGGTGCGCTGCACGCGGGTGCCATGCTGGCCGAGGTCGGCATCGCCCGCGCCATCGTGCCGCGGTATCCGGGGGTGACATCCGCCATGGGCTGCGTGATCGCGGACATGCGGCAGGACTTTGTCCAGACGATCAACGCACTGGTCGATCAGCTGGATACAGCGGTGCTTACCGGTTTCATGCAGGATCACGTCGACCGGGGCATGGCGATGCTGCGGGCGGCACAAACCACCTTCGAGGCGGGAAAGGTAAGCTTCGAACTGGACATGGCCTATATCGGTCAGACCCATACGGTTGCCGTCCCGCTGGAAGTAACGGTCGGCGATGGCATCGTGCAGCCCCCTGCCAGGGCACAGATCGAGGCCGCATTCGACGCCGCCTATACCGCGACATTCGGGCGGCTCTTGAAGAACGGCGTGCGGCGCGTCCTGAACCTGCGCTCGGCCGTGACGGGCATCCGGCCAAAGTTCGATCTGGAAACGCTGGCCCCCAGGGGCAACAGGATACCTGCCCCCAGGGCCACGCGCCGCGTTCATTTCGGCGATACCTGGCGCGACACGGCGATCTACGACCGGCTTGCCCTGCCTGTCGGCACCGAAATCACCGGCCCCGCGATCCTGGAACAACCCGATACCACGGTGCTGATCGAGCCGGGGCTGAAAGGCCGGGTGGATCGCTTTGGCAACACCATCATCACAGGTGACAGATGACAAAGGCGAAGATGACATGAGCCACCCCGAAACATGGGACCTGACCAGAACGGCCCTGCTGACAATCGACCTGCAAAACGACTTCATCCATCCCGATGGTGCCTATGGCCGCGCCGGTCAGGGCGCAGACAGCATCGCCGCCCTGCCCGACCGCATCGCCCCGCTGGTGCGGGCGCTGCGGGCGCGGGGCGGCACCTATATCTCGGCCCAGTTCACGCTGGTGCCCGGGCCGCAGGGTGTGCCGCTGATCGCAGCCCATCTGAAACAGCTGCGCCCCTTCCTGACCAAAGGGGACTTTGCCCCCGGCAGCTTTGGCCACAGGATCGTCGATATTTTGCACCCGGCGGATTTCGTGGTGGAAAAGGTGGCCTATTCCGCCTTCTACCAGACCCGGCTGGAATACATCATGCGCGCCCTTGGCCTGGAACATCTGATCGTGGGGGGCATCGTCACGAACGGCGGCGTCGCCTCCACCCTGCGGGACGCGCATCTGCGCGATATTGAAACCTGCATGCTGAGTGACGGCTGCGCCGCCTTCCGCGACGATGTGCATGAGGCAACGCTGCTGTCGCTGGGCACGGTGACGCACCAGATGACCTGCGCCGAGGCGCTGAAACTGTTGGAGGACGCATGACCCTGAAATCGCGGCTCGGCACCGGCAAGATCCTTGTCGCTCCGGGCGTCTATGACGGGCTCACCGCCGCCATCGCCCAGGCGGCGGGGTTCGAGGCGCTGTATCTGTCGGGTGCGGCCCTGGCCTATACAAGGCTCGGGCGGCCCGACATCGGGCTGACCTCGGCGACCGAAATGGCCGATACCATGGCGCTGATCGCGGACCGTGTTGAACTGCCGGTGATCATCGACGCCGACACCGGCTTCGGCAATGCGCTGAACGCCCAGCGCACGATGCGGCAATATGAACGCGCAGGCGCGGCGGCACTGCAGATCGAGGATCAGACCTATCCCAAGCGCTGCGGGCATCTGAAGGACAAGACATTGATCAGCGCTGCGGAAATGGCCGGGAAAATCCGCGCCATGACCGACGCCCGCCGCTCCGAGGATACGCTGATCGTGGCCCGGACCGATGCCATCGCGGTCGAAGGGTTCGGGGCGGCGACAGACCGGGCGGAAGCCTATCTGGAAGCCGGTGCTGACGTTCTGTTCATCGAAGCGCCCCGGACCCGCGCGCAGTTGCAGGAGATCACGGCACAGTTCAAGGGCCGCGTGCCGCTGCTGGCCAATATGGTCGAAGGCGGCGCAACCCCGATGCATGATGCCGGTGACCTGGAAACCCTCGGCTTTTCACTGGTGATCTTTCCCGGCGGCATCGTGCGCGCACTGGCCCGGACGGCGCAGGACTATTACGCCAGCCTCGCGACCCACGGAACCAACGCGCCCTTCGCCGGACGGATGCATGATTTCGACGGGTTGAACGAGGTGATCGGCACCACCGAGATGCTCGCGCGCGGCAAAACCTATGAAGGCTGAGATCCCTGGCAGGCCAGGCCGGGGGCGCTGCCCCCGACGCCGCAAGCGGCGTCTCCCCCGGTATATTTGGGGAACAATGAAACGGACAATGGCGCATCGTGCCACATTCATTGTTCCGTAAATACACGGGGTTTGGGGCAAAGCCCCAAGATTCTTTGGATCGAATGCGGCGCAGCCGCTCCTTATGGCAGCAGCTGAATGTTGCGGAAGGCCGCGTCGCAATTGACGATATCCACCCTTTTGTTGGCGATCCTGAGCGATCCGTCGACCAGCGCGAGGTCGTGTTTCGCGGTCAGCGCCAGCAATTGCTGTTCGTCCAGCCGCGTCTCGACGTAATGCATGAAGGTGGTGGTGACGAAGCTGTCGCCGTTCATCTCGTCCACGAAGGGGCGCTGGAGCACGTGGTGGCAGCGGCTTTTGGGTTTCTGGCTGAAGGTGCGCGCGCCGTTGAGGCGCTCCACCCGCAGTTTCAGCATGAAGAGATCCTCATACATCAGCGACGTGACGTTCAGCGGGTCGGTCTGCTGATAATCCAGCGGCATCCAGTAATGGCCGTCGGGCAGCCAGAGCGCCAGCCATTCGGTATAGCGGCCTTCGTCCAGCATCCGTGCCTCATCATAGATGAAGTCGATCACTTGTTCCCTGGTCACGCTCATTCCGCCGCCTCCCGCGCGGGGGTATCCCAGGTCATGAACCGCGCCCATGCGTCGAACTGGTTGCGCATCTGACGCTCGGTCGTGCCGTTCTCCACCACCTCTTCGGAAAAATCCTCTTCGCCCGTCCGCAGCCGCTGGATGTTGACCCATTCCAGGCCGTCGGCCTCCAGCCCCTCCTGCGCGCGTTCGTACATCTCAAGGTCATCATGGCCGACGATGGAGGTGGGCGCGTTGATCATCCGGTTGTACATCGCCGTGCGGGCAGTCAGTTCATCGGGCGCATCGACCAGCCGGTAGATATAGCTTTCCACCAGGGTCTTGTTCGCCGCCAGGGGAATGAAGATGCGCAACTGCTGGATCGGGCCCTTGATCATGATGTTGGGGAAATAGACCGTGTTATGGCGGTTCTCGTCCAGGATCGCCTTTGCCTTTTCCTCGCCATAGCTTTCCACCATCTTTTCGAAATAACCGGGGATCCGGGAATAATTGGAGTGGATCGAGTGGTTCACACCCGTGTGCCCGTGCCCGTTGGGCCAGGTGCGGATGCCCATGTTCTCGAAGAATTCGTAAGGGCTCATGAAAGGTGCGATGATCTCCATCGCCGGGGGTTTGGGCGCGTCTTCGGGCAGGTTCAGCTCTTCGTAGAGCTTTACCGCCGTGCCTGCGGAGGATTCATGGGCCACCATCGGGTGGCAGGTGTCGGTCTGGTTCTCCACCAGCATTTTCCAGTTGCAATGGTGCATGTAGCGCAGCGGCGGGCCTGCAACCTCAAGCCGTCCGGCGGGGGAACGGTCCACCATGTTGTCGAGCGATGACAGGCTGTCGCCGAAGAAATCTTCGAATGAAATGCCCTCATCGGCCAGACGGGCAAAGATGAAACCACGGTAGTTGCGCACCGCGCCCACGGCCTTCATGCCCCTGGCGCTCTCCGTCTGGTCAAGGCCGGTGTCGGCGTAGCCTTTCTTCAACGGGATCGCCAATAGGCACCCGTCGGTCTTGAAGGACCAGGCGTGATAGGGGCAGCGAAAGAACTTGCCGGTGTTGCCCTGCCGGTCGATGACGATCTTGGTGCCCTTGTGCGGACAGCGGTTGTAGAGAACATGGATGTCACCCGTGGAATGGCGCACCTGGATCACCGGTTGGTCGCCGATGGAGGTGGCGAAATAGTCACCCTTTTGCGGTGTCTGGCTTGCGTGACCGACAAAGACCCAGGCATTGGCAAAGACATGTTTCATCTCAAGCCGGAACACTTCCGGGTCGATATAGACATCGCGGTGGACCTGATGGCCCTCGAACAATGCAGCGGCGGCTGCGGGGTTACCGGAATACTTGCCCATCGGGTGCTCCTTCAGATGTCCCGTGTCAGCCGGGCGGATCTGGCCCGGATGACGCAGATATGCGTGACCCTGCCGCTGGCGCATGCCGCCCCGGACAGGTCCAGGGTATCACCGATCTGCGCCGCGATGCGAAATTTGTCGATGCGGCCGGTCAGCGGGGCAACATCGACGATCCTGCCGAACATGGTCTCCATCGGCTGTTCTCTTATGTCAACTAGCATGAAAAATCATATATTAGCCGTCAAGCCCTTTATGTGGTCCCTGTGCTCCGCTACATTGTTCCAAGCAAGTTGCTGCTGAACCAGGGCGGCAGACAGGAAGGAATTTTAAGGATGCAGGCACCGCGCGAGGAAACCGTTTCAGAGGCGGCACCCGGCTTTGTTTCGGACTATCTGCTGTACCTGCTGGCCGCTGCCAGCGAAGCGGCGAGCGCCCAGTTCCACCAGACCGTCCGCGCGGCGGGTCTGCGGGTCCCTGAATGGCGGGTGCTGGCCTGCCTGCTGGACGAAGACGGCGCGATGGTCACGCAACTGGCGACAGTTGCCCTGGCCGAACAGTCGCGGCTGACCCGGATCATCCTGCAAATGGAAAAGCGCGATCTTGTCGTCCGGCGCGGCGACGCCGCCGACAAGCGGCGGGTCCGGGTGCATCTGACACCCGAAGGCCGGCGCCTGGCCACCAGGCTGGTCGCCGAAGCCAAGGTGCACGAGGCGGAACTGATCCGGACATTGTCAGGGGGCGACGGCGCGCGGCTGAAGCCTGCATTGCGATCCCTGCTGGCAGCGCTTGAATCGGGAACTTCCGAAACGGCACGGCCCGGGACAGGTCAGAAAACGGGTTCACAAGTCAAAGAAAATATGGATTAATGAAAATGCATATAAATTTCACGACGGGTGAGTCCGGCTTTGTCGGCGACCGCTTGCGTGAAGGAAAAGGGAGTGAGACATGGGAAAGTTTACCAAATTCTTGACCGGCACGGCGCTGGTTCTCAGCATGGCAACCACGGCACAGGCGGCTG
Source organism: Sulfitobacter sp. G21635-S1 (assembly GCF_027213915.1). Classification (NCBI taxonomy): domain Bacteria; kingdom Pseudomonadati; phylum Pseudomonadota; class Alphaproteobacteria; order Rhodobacterales; family Roseobacteraceae; genus Sulfitobacter; species Sulfitobacter sp. G21635-S1. The sequence goes on along the minus strand of NZ_JAPWGV010000018.1, from coordinate 27,982 downwards.
AAACCATCACGATCTCAAGCTGGCTGCCGCCCAGCCATCCGATCAACACAGGGATGCTGCAAGGCCTGATCGACATGATGGAATCCGCGACGGGGGGTGAAGTCACCGGCGAGATCAAGATGGGCCTTGCCCCGCCACCGGCGCAGATGGACCTGGTGATGGATGGCGCGGCGGATATGACGATCATCTTCCACGGCTATCAGCCGGGCCGTTTCGTCGGATCGAAGCTGATCGAAGTGCCCGGATACGAAGGCAGCGCCGAAGCTGCCTCGGTGGCCTATTGGCGGGTGCAGAAGGAATACCTCGATGCGCTGGACGAACACCGTGGGACCAAGCTGGTGGCGCTGACTACCCATGGTCCCGGGCAGATCCACTCCAACAAGGAGGTCAAGACACTGGCCGATCTGCAGGGGCTGAAAACCCGTCTGGGCGGCGGGGTGTCGGCCGATGTCGGGGCGGAACTGGGGCTTGTGGGCATTCAGGTGCCGGCGCCGAAAGTCTATGAGACGCTGGATTCCGGGGCCGCTGACGCCGTGGCCATGAACATGGGCGAGCGGATCAGCTTCAAGCTGAACGAGGTCGCCAAGAACGTCTATGAAATGCCCGGCGGCTTTTATCGCGGGTCTTTCGCGGTGATCATGAGTCAGGATAAATTCGACAGCCTGCCCGAGAACCTGCAGGCCGCGCTGGACGAACAGGTCTTTGGTGAAACGGCAAGCCGGATGATGGGTCAGGTCTGGGACGAAAGCGACGCAGAGGCGCGGGCACAGACCGAAGCGGCGGCAGACAATACCATCGTGACGGCCAGCGCAGAAGACCAGGCCACCTTTGCCGAAATGGGGCAACGGGTGCGTGACAAGGTTCTGGCGGAGCTTGAGGCCGCAGGTGTCGATGCGCAGGCGGCCTATGAGATGGTTGTGGCAGAGATGGCCAAAGAAACCAAATGACTGGTTCGGGCAGGGGTCATCCCTGCCCTTCCCTCACCCCTTGAGGTTCTATGCAACAGGTGATCAGATTCGCCCGCCTTGCTGCGGCCCTTCCGATGGCGGTGGCATCGCTCGCCCTGTTTGCGCTGATGGTGCTGACGTTCTGTGACGTGGTGCTGCGGTCGGCGCTGAATGCGCCGATCGAGGCTGCGACCGAATTGACCCGGATCGCCATCGCGATTGTGGTGTTTTCCGCCCTGCCGATCCTGTCGGCCCGCGAAGAGCATATTGCCGTCGATCTTGCCGATGGCCTCTTTGACCGGCTGCACTTCGCGCAGCTCAGGGATGGATTTGTCAATCTGATCTGTGGCGTGATGCTGTACTGGCCCGCGCAACGGGTCGTGGTGCTGGCCGAACGGGGCCGCAGCTATGGCGACATGACCGAATACCTTTCTATCCCCACATTTTACGTGGAATATTTCATCGCCATCATGACCTTTCTGTCGGCGCTGGTGCTGATCATCAAGGGGCTGCTGCACTGGTTTGCGCCCCGCGCGCTGGAGACCCTGCATGATTGAATCCTGCATCGGCTTTGCCGCCGTCTTCCTGCTGGTCCTGTGCCGCATTCCCATCGCCTTTGCGATGGGGCTGGTGGGCATGATCGGCTTTACCTATCAGACCAACTTCACCGCCTCGATTTCGATGGTGTCACGGTTGCTGATCGACACCTCGCAGGACTACGGGTTGTCCGTGGTGCCCTTGTTCATCTTGATGGGCCTGTTCGTGAACAAGGGCGGGATCAGCCGCGAGCTTTATGCCGTCTCCAATGCCTTTCTCGGGCATTTCCGGGGCGGGCTGGCGATGGCGACCATCGTGGCCTGCGGCGGGTTCGCGGCGATCTGCGGATCATCGCTGGCCACTGCCGCAACCATGTCCAAGGTGGCCATGCCGGAGATGCGCAAGTTCGGATATGCCGACAGCCTTTCGACCGCCTCCATCGCGGCGGGCGGCACGCTGGGCATCCTGATCCCGCCCTCGGTCATTCTGGTGATCTATGGGCTGCTGACGGAAACCTCCATCGGGCAACTTTTTATCGCGGGGATCATTCCCGGCGCGCTTGGCATCCTGCTGTATCTGGCGGCGGTCCGCTATACCGTGGCGCGCAATCCCGGTGCCGGGCCCGCCGGACCACGCGCGGGATGGGCGGAGCGTCTGGCTGCAGTCAAAGGCGTCTGGGCGGTTCTGCTGCTCTTTGGCCTTGTCATCGGCGGGCTTTACGGGGCGCTTGATTTCTGGCCGATCCACCTGGCCTTTTCGCCGACCGAAGCGGCGGGCATGGGGGCCGCAGGGGCGTTTCTGATTGCCCTGGCGCGGGGCGGGCTGAACTGGGCCGGCCTGCGCGATGTGTTGCAGGAAACCACGCTGACCACCGCCAGCCTCTTTGCGGTGCTGATCGGGGCCTGGATCTTTTCCAACTTCGTCAACCTCGCGGGCTTGCCCGAGGCCCTGCGCGCGGCTGTCAGTGCCTATGACGTGTCGCCCTGGGTGGTCATGGCGATGATCATCGCGATCTATATCGTTTTGGGCTGCATCTTTGAATCGATGTCGATGCTGCTGCTGACGGTCCCGATCTTCTTTCCCCTGGTGACCGGCCTTGGCTTTGACCCGGTGTGGTTCGGGATCATCGTGGTGGTGGTCACGGAAATCAGCCTGATCACCCCTCCCGTGGGCCTCAACGTCTTTGTGCTGAAGGGTGTGGTGGGCGATGTGTCCACCGGCACCATCTTTCGCGGGGTGACACCCTTCTGGATGGTCGACATCATCCGGCTGATCCTGCTGCTGGCCTTTCCCGCGCTGGTGCTGTTCCTGCCCTCACAAATGTAACGGAGCGCCATCCGGGGGATGACATCGACGTGCCCGACCATGTGACCGGGGTACGCCTGCCCCATCCCAAGTGGCTTTGACCCTGCGGCGGGGCGGGGAAAAACTTTTTGAAAAGTTTTGCCCGGAATTTTCGAAAATTCCGGCCCCCTTGGCCGTCTATTCGCCCAGGTTCGGCAGCCAGAGCGCAATCTGGGGGAAGATGATCAACAGCACCACCAGCAGAATCGCGCAGCCCATGTAAGGCAAGGCCGCCATGTAGATGTCGCGCATTGTGGTGTCAGGTGGTGCCACCCCCTTCATCACGAAGAGCAGCAACCCGAAGGGTGGCGTGGTAAAGCTGATCTCTAGCGCCATCAGGATGATCACCCCGAACCAGATCAGGTCAAAGCCCAGCGTCTGCGCCAGCGGGAAAAAGATCGGCACCGTCAGCAGCATCATGGAAAGCTGGTCCATGAACATGCCCAGCACCAGCAGGATGCAGAACATGATGACCAGCATCACAATGGGGTCAAAGTCGAACTGTGTCGCCCAGCGGATCAGCCCCGAGGACGCCCCTGAAAACGCCAGCAAGGCAGAGAAGGTGGCGGAACCGAAGATGATCAGCAGTGCCATGGTCGTCACCCGCAGCGCACCGGTGACCGAGGCCACGAAACTGGCCCATGTCAGCTTGCGGTAAACGATGGCCAGCAGCAGCACGCCGACACAGCCGAAGGCGGCGGATTCCGACGGGGTCGCCCAACCGTTCATGATCAGCAGGATCACCCCGACCACGATCGACATCATCGGCATGATGTCAAAGAACAGCAGCCGCATCTTTTCGGAAAACGCGGTCGGCTCGACCTCGTAGACCGGGGCGGCTGTCGGATCCCACAGGCAGAGGCCCAGGATCAGGATCACATAGAAGCACGCCAGCATCAGCCCCGGCACCACGCCTGCAAGCAGCAGGTCGCCCACATCCAGCGTTGCCAGTGTTGCCAGCAGAACCGCCAGCGCCGAGGGCGGAATCAGCATCGCCAGCCCCCCGGTGCCGAGGATCGGACCGATGGCCATGTGCTTCTTGTAGCCCTTCGCTTCCATCTCGGGCACCATGAGCGAGCCGAGCAATGCGGTGGAGCCCAGCGAGGATCCCGACAGGGTGGCAAAGGCCGTCCCCCCGGCGACGGTGACAAAGGAGAGGCGGCCGGGGATGCGGCCCATCAGTTTCTCGACCGCCGCGAACATCTTGTTGCCAAGGCCGGTGTGAAAGAAAATCTCGCCCATCAGCAGGAACATCGGCACCGGCATCAGGTTGAAGGTGGTCACCGTCGGCAGGGCGTTGTTGACCAATTGCCCGATCCCCCGCGACATCTGCCGCAGCAGGTCACCGTTGCCACCCATGAAGTAGGTCGCGCCGATCATGTTGGCGGCGATAAAGGCCAGGGCCACGGGGATGCCCATGAACATCAGGAACAGGATCATCCCCAGAAGGAACGACAGCGCGTAATACCATTCCATCAGAACGGGCCTTTCGAGTTATTCATGAACGCCCGCCTGCCCGGAATGCAAGGTTTCCGCACCAAAGACGAAGCGCAGGAAATTCAGGGCCATCAGGCCAAAGCAGACCGGCATGGAGATCAGCAGCATCCATTTCGGCATGTCGAGCGACCGCATGTCGGCATCGCCAAAGTGATAGGCCCGCAGCGTGGTCGCGCCCGAATACCAGACCAGAACGAGGCAGATCAGCACGCAAAGGAGCGCGACAAAGCGTGAAAACGGCTTGCTTACCGCAGTCGGCAGCGCGGCGGTCAGCAATTCGATGAACACATGCCCCTTCAGCCGGACAAGCCAGGGGGAGGCCGCCATGACGATATACAGCAGCCCGTATTCGGAGAAGGTAAAGATGTGTGACGAGCCGGAATGGTTGAAAGACCGTGCCGTCGCCTGGAAGACGATGCCGAACATGATCGCCACCAGATAGGTCCCGGCAAGGATCGCAAGCAGATTACAGATGGCGTCGAGCAGTTTCAGCACAAGCGGCCTCCGACACGAAGAAGGGCGCGAAGATTACGCTCCGCGCCGCTTCGTTGATCTTATTCAGGGTGATAGAGCTTGCGCATGGTCTCGTAGCTGCCGCCATCGTCGCCCATTTCCTGCAACCGGGTCTCCATCCGGCCCCAGGCGGCGTCTTCGGCCAGCTTGAGATAGGCCGCAGCACCTTCATCGGACATGGCCACGAACTGCATCCCGCGTTTCTCCAGCTCGGCGCGGTCGGCTTTCACCGTCTCCTGCCGGTCGTTGTAGGATTTCTCTTCCCATTCGATCACGACCTGTTCGATCAGTTCCTGGCTTTCAGGCGACAGCGCGTCCCAGCTTTCCTTGTTGAAGATCACACCGATGTCGGTGTTGTAGAAGGGCGGCTCCACCGCGTATTTCATGAACTCGTCCCACTTGAGGTCCATCAGACCGATCTCTGTCCAAGCGGCAGCATCGACAACGCCCTTTTCCAGCGCGGCGTAAACTTCCGTCGCGGGCATGGAGGCCGTGGTGGCGTTCAGCGCCTCGAAGAAGGCGTGATAGATCGGGTTGTCGCGCAGTTTGACCCCGGTCAGGTCCAGCACGCCGTTCTCGTCGAACTTGGGTTCGGTGGAGGTGTAGATGTGGAACTTTACCCCGCCGTCGATCCAGCCCAGGTGCCGCACGCCAAAGCGTTCCTGGTGGGCCATGTCCATCGCTGCCGCTCCGCCATTCGCGCGGGCCTCCAGCGGTGTGACAGTCGCGGCAACCATTGCGTCGATCTCCGGCACGGAGGCGCCGTAGAAGGAACCGGGTATATGGACCATGTCCACCACGCCATCCCGCACGGCGGCGGGCTGCTGGAACATGCCGATCGCCTCGGGGCCGCCGCGCACGTCAATCTGGACGATCCCCTTACCGCGCTCGTTGATGTCATCCACCATGGCGAGGAAAGTCTTTGTATAGACAAGGAATGTCGGGAAAGCATGGGTTGCCGACACCCGATCCTCTGCAAAAGCGGCGGTCGCGGTCAGTGCAAGTGCCGCCACAGCTGTCGTGGCCCTGAAGGCCAACCTGTTGAACATTGTCATTTCAGTACTCCCAGTTGGTCTCGTTTTTATTCTTCCAATATATGCATTTTCATGCAACTAAGACAACGGAAATCGCGAAAGCATATCTGCTTTCAACCGCAGAGCATGTGTTTGCACATAAATTGAAGCCTATCACAAACCATGTGAACAGGAAGGGAGCAAAATATGGAAATTGCAGTTCTTGGAGGCGGCAACGGGTCCGCAGCGGCAGCATTGGACTTTTCTGCCGAAGGACACCGGGTCCGGTACTGGCGGCGCAACGCCGAAGGTGTGGCCGACCTTAACAAGCGCAACAACACCCTGACGCTCAAGGATCACACCGGTGAGAAAGAGGTGCAGATCGCGGTCGTCACGGCCGATATCGAAGAGGCGGTCTCTGGCGCTGCGCTGATTGTCTGCCCCACACCGGCCACCGCGCAGCCCGATATTGCACGGGCGATGGCCCCGTTCCTGAAAGACGGGCAGGTCATCTATCTGCCGCCGGGCACATTCGGCAGCGTCCTGATGGCGCAGATCATCCGGGACGCGGGCAACAGGGCTGACATCACCCTGGCCGAGGCGGGCACCCTGCCCTACCTGACCCGCAAGCACGGGGCGGATACGGTCGCGGTGACCACCCGCGCGACACGCCTGCCATCGGGCATCTTCCCGCGCCGCAATGCGGAACATGCCCTCAAGGTCATCGCGCAGGCCTACCCCTCGGTCGAGGATTGCGGCGATGGCCTGTCGGGCGCGCTGATGAATGCAGGCCCGATCATCCACCCGCCGCTGATCCTGATGAACGCAGGCCCCATTGAACATTTCGACCATTGGGACATCCACAACGAAGGCACACAGCCCGCGATCCGGCGCGTCACGACACGGCTGGACGGCGAGCGGATGGCGCTGCGCGAGGCCCTGGGCTATGGCGCGCCGCATTTTCCGCTGGCGGACCACTATGACCCCGATGGCGAAGAATGGATGTATGGCAATGCCGCGCATGAAAAGCTGACGGATTCAGGGGACTGGCGCGAAAACCTGGTGCTGACCGAACACCGCTACATGCAGGAGGACGTGGCCTGCGGCCTCGCTTTCCTGGTCTCGGTGGGCGATTGGGCCGGTGTGCCGGTGCCGACTGCGCGGGGCCTGCTGGCCGTGGCCTCGGCCATCTGCGACACGGATTTCGAACAGACCGGGCGGACGCTGGGGTCCATGGGCCTTGCAGACCTGAGCCGCGAGCAGATGAAGGCGTTGTTGCAGGAGGGCCTGTGATGGCACAGCGCGAGGTGATCGCTGCTGTCGGCGCGGGGCGGATGGGCCGTGGCATGGCCATCGCCTTTGCCTATGCCGGGCATGAGGTTGTCCTGATCGACGCAAAGCACCGGGACAGCGCCGGATTCGACGCGCTCTGCGCGCAGGTCGACGCGGAATTGCGCGGCACGCTTGGCATGCTCTCGGGGTTCGGCATGTTGAGCGAGACGGAGATTGACAGCGTCCTCGCGCGCATCCGCACGGTTGCCCTGGGCGATTGCGCCTCGGCCCTGGCCGGGGCGGCGGTGATCTTTGAAGGGGTGCCCGAGGTCATGGAGGCAAAGCGCGATGCATTTGCGATGATCTCCGAACATGCCTCGGCGGAGGCGATTGTCGCCTCCACCACCTCCACCATCCTTTCCAATGACCTGCAGGGGTTCGTCACCCACCCGGAACGGTTTCTGAACGCGCATTGGCTGAACCCGGCCTTCCTTGTGCCGCTGGTCGAACTGTCGCCCGGCGAAAAGACCGATCCGGCGGTGACCGCGCGGCTGAAGGCGCTGCTGGAACGCATCGGCAAGGTGCCGGTGGTCTGTGCCGCCAGCCCCGGCTACATCGTGCCGCGCATCCAGGCGCTGGCGATGAACGAGGCCGCCCGGCTGGTGGAAGAAGGTGTCGCCTCGGCCGAGGATATCGACAAGGCGACGAAATACGGCTTCGGTTTCAGGTTTGCGATCCTGGGCCTGCTGGAATTCATCGACTGGGGCGGCGGGGATATCCTGTACCATGCCAGCAATTACATGGCCGGTGCCACGGGCGAAGACCGCTTTGCCGCCCCCCAGATCGTCAAGGACAACATGGCGCAGAACCGCCGCGGCCTGCGCGATGGGCAGGGGTTTCTGGATTACGAAGGGCTGGATCTGCCCGCCTATCAGAACGACAGGCTCAGCGCCTTTGTCGCGATGTTGCGGCATATGGACAAGATGCCGCCCAAGGGCTGAGGTGGACCGCCTGTGCCCGAAAGCTCGGCGGCGGCGCCCCTTGCGCGCGGCGCGCCGGGTATTTTGAGCATAAGGAAGCAGGGGCCCCCGGGGTCAGGCCGGGCCTTCCATGAAGTTCCGGGCGCTTTGCAGCAGAAGGTCGTTCTGATCGGGCGTGCCGAGCGAGAACCGAAGCCAGTCTTCCAGCCCCGCCTCGCGGGTACGGCTGACAATGATCCCGGCATCGTCAAAGAAATGCACGACCAGCGCCTCTGCTGCCTCGGCGCCTTTGCCGTCGACGCGGACCAGCAGGAAATTCGTTCCCGACGGCAGCGCCCTGATCCCCATATCGGCCAGCGCGGCGGCAACGCGGCGGCGTTCAGCCACGATTTCACCCACACGCGCCTTGACCACCGCCAGATCGGCCAAGGCGGCTGTCGCGGCGGCCTGGGCGAGGCGGTTGACGCTGCCCATGCCCCGCGCGGCGTAGAGGCTGGGCATCATCGCGGCAGGCGCATGGGCCCAGCCACAGCGCAGGCCCGCCAGACCATAGGCCTTGGAAAAGGTCCGGGTCACGATGACATTCTCGCGTCCCTCCGCCAGCGCATGCACCTCGGCGCAATGATCAAATCCGGTGAATTCGCCATAGGCAAGGTCCAGCACCACCACCACGTCGGACGGCAACCCCTCGACCAGACGTTTGAGTTCCGACACCGGCAGCACCGTGCCGGTGGGATTGTTCGGATTGGCAAGGAACACCAGCCTGGTGCGCGGTGTCACCGCCCCCAGCAGCGCATCCACGTCCGATGTGAAATCCGCCTCCGCTGCCTTGACCAGGGTCGCGCCCTGTCTGGCGGCAACCATTTCAAACTGGATATAGCCATAGGCCGAGATCAGCACCTCATCCCCGGGCCGCACGAAATTGCGCGCGATGACGTCGAGCAGTTCCTCTGACCCGTTGCCGCAGATGATCTGATCGACATCCAGCCCGTTGGCCTGCGCCAGCGCCGCGCGCAGCCCGTCGCAGAGCGGCGTGCCATAGGAGGCGACCTGCGCCGATGCTTCGGCCACGGCAGCCGCAACTTTCGGGCTGGGGCCATAGGGCAGTTCATTGAAGCCCAGGTTGACCAGCGGCAGCCCTTTTGGCTGAGGCTTTGAGATACGCCCACGCAGTTTGAGGGGCTCCAGGTAGGACCGTGGTCCCGATGTGATGCTGTCTGCCATGTCACGCCGCTCCGCTTACATGTTTCTTGATCAGGTCCCTGTACATGCCCTGTATCGTCCGGGTCACGGGCCGGTCCCCGTTGCCGATGGTCTTGCCGTCGATGGAGGCAACGGGAGTTTGCGCGCCGAAGGTGCCGGTCAGAAACGCCTCGTCCGCGCCATAGGCCTCGTAGAGGGAGAAGTTCTTCTGATGCACAGGGATGCCGTTTTCAAGGCAGAGGTCGATGACCTTGGCCCGGGTCACGCCGTTCATGCAATAGTCCCCGGTCGAGGTCCAGACCTCGCCCCGGCGCACGATGAAGAAGTTGCAGGCATTGGTCGTGTTCACGAATCCATGCGGGTCCAGCATCAGCGCCTCGTCGGCACCGGCGGCTTCGGCCTGCAGGCAGGCGATGATGCAGTTCAGCTTGGAATGGCTGTTCAGCTTTGGATCCTGCGCATGCGGCAACCCGCGCACCTGTGGCACCGATGCCAGCCGGATGCCCGCCGATTGCAGGCGGTTGACCGGTTTGGAATGTTCCATGATGATCACCAGCGTCGGGCCGGAGGTGCTGAGGCCGGGATGCTGGAACGGCTTGTCCTTGATCCCACGGGTCAGCATCAGCCGGCAATGCACGTCATCACTCATCCCGTTCGCCTCTGCCGTGCGGCGCAGCGCCTCGGCGATGCCTGCCTTGTCGGTCCCGACATCCAGGTCGATGGCCTTGCAGGAATTGAAGAAGCGGTCCATGTGTTCGTCAAAGAACGCCCAGGTCCCCTGATAGAGCCGCATCCCTTCCCAGATGCCATCGCCCAGCATGAAGCCCGCGTCATAGACCGATACCTTGGCCTCGTCCCGGTGAACGATATCGCCGTTCACATAAATGCGGATATCGCGGTTGCGGCTGTCTTCATCCGCCTCATGTGTGGTTTGGGCCATCGCCTGTTCCTTTGTTGTCCCGGCGTAGTGTTAACAGGTTTGCGGCCCTGCACCAGACACGCCGGATACATGTCGCAATTGGCGTATCATCCCCCCTGAGGCCCCCTATTCTGGATGCAGCAGCAACGCGGAGGCTCTCATGGCGCAAGGCTTGCCAGACCACATCGACCACTTCATCCGCAACCAGCGGACCGAAGAGATACCGCAGGCGGTTCTGGACCATGTGGCACTGTTATTGCTGGACACATTGGGCATCGCAATTGCCGCGGCCCCGATGCAGGCGGGGCAGATCGCCCGCGAAACCGCGCGGCGGCTTTACGGGGCGGGCAGCCGGGACGATACCGCCTGGATCATGTTCGACGGAGGTGAGGCCAGCCTGGCCGGGGCGGCCTTTGCAACGGCAAGTCAGATCGACAATCTGGACGGGCATGATGGATACAACCCGACCAAGGGGCATACCGGTGTGGCGGTGGTCCCGGCGCTGGTATCCCTTGCGCAGCACCTGCCGGATCTGTCGGGGCGTGACGCGCTGGCGGCACTGGTCACGGGATACGAAGTGGCAGGGCGGGCGGCCATCGCGCTGCATGCTTCGGTCAGCGATTACCATACATCGGGGGCCTGGAATGCCCTTGGCGTCACCGCACTGGGGGCGCGGTTGCGGGGCAGTTCGGCGGCACAATTGCGCGACGCGCTGGGTATTGCGGAATATCACGGGCCGCGCAGCCAGATGATGCGCGAAATTGCGACCCCCACGATGCTGCACGACGGGTCGGGGATGGGCGCGCTGGTGGGGGTCTCCGCCCTGATCATGGCCGAGATGGGTTTTACCGGTGCGCCCGCGATCACCGTCGAGGCGGCGGAGGCGCAGGAACATTGGGCGGACCTGGGCCGGTTCTGGCAGGTGCTGCACCAATATATCAAACCCTACCCGATCTGCCGCTGGGCGCATGCCAGCATAGATGCCGTGCGTGAAATCTGCCTTGCGCATGATGTCTCGGCAGAGCAGGTCGCCGCCATCGACATCCGCAGCTTTCACAACGCGGTACAGCTTTTTCCCGGCGTCCCTGAGACGACCTCTCAGGCGCAATATTCGCTGCCCTTTGCCGTGGCGGTCATGATCGCCCGGGGCGACATCCGGCTGGAGCATATCGCGGGCGCGGGGCTGCAGGACCCGGTGGCCGCGCAACTGGTAGCGATGACAACGATGCGCGTGGGGCCGGAGCATGAGGCACGTTATCCCGCCGGGCGATGGGCCGATGTCACCCTCACGCTGAAAGACGGGCGAATCCTGTCCTCGGGCGAGGTCCATGCGCGCGGCGGGCCGGAACGTCCTTTCGCCGCACAGGACATCACCGACAAGTTCATGCGCTTTGCCGCGCCCGTGATCGGGCGACACAGGGCAGAGGCCATCATGGCAGCCTGTCTGGCGCTGCCTCGGGCGGGCACGCCCTTTGCCAGCCTGCTTGATCTGCTGCAGGCGCCGCCCGAGCATCAGGCGTAATCCGTCCGGACCCGTGCTGCTGCCGAAAGCGCCCCGCCTTGAACTTGAATCGGCGATACCGGATATATCAGGTTAAAGGCGGGACGCTGTAAAGGCGGGGCCACCACCTGCACCTTTGGAAAAATACCTTGAAACGCCCTATCCTCCGGCGCGCCTGCAGGCTATGACGCGGACCATGTCTCAGCTGCCGGAAAGACTGCCATGACCTTTGACCGCTCCGTGAAAATCGCCCCCTCCATCCTCGCCGCCGATTTCGCCAACTTCGGGGCGGAATGCGCCGCGGTGGAAGCGCAGGGCGCGGATTGGATTCATGTTGACGTGATGGACGGGCATTTCGTGCCGAACATCAGCTTCGGCCCGACCACATGCGCCGCGATCCGGCCCCATATCAAGGGGGTGATGGACGTGCATCTGATGATCGCGCCGGTCGACCCCTATATTGACGCTTTTGCCGATGCCGGTGCCGACATCATCACCGCCCATGTGGAGGCGGGGCCGCACATCCACCGCACCCTGCAGGCGATCCGGGGGGCCGGGTGCAAGGCCGGTGTGGCGCTGAACCCGGGCACCCCGGCCAGCGCGGTGGAATACCTGCTGGATGATGCCGACCTGGTCTGCGTGATGACGGTGAACCCCGGCTTTGGCGGGCAGAAGTTCATCCCCCTTGCCCACAAGATCGCAACCCTGCGCAACATGATCGGCGACCGTCCCGTGCATATCGAGATTGACGGTGGCGTGACCGTCGATACCGCCCCCGAATGCGTGAAGGCGGGCGCGGATGTGCTGGTGGCGGGATCGGCGGTGTTCAAAGGCGGCTCGGCCGGTAACCCCGCGCCTTACGGCGAGAACATCCGCGCCATCCGGCAGGCGGCTGTCGGCACTTACGTCTGATTTCTGCTGATCAGTCCCTGATCTGATCGGCAAAGGCGTCGAGCAGCCGGTGCTTGAGAATCTTGCCCGTCGGCGCCGCAGGCAGGCTGGTGCCGACGATGATCTGGCTGGGCCGTTTGTAGCCCGCCAGCCGTTCCTTGACAAAGGCGCGCAGTTCTTCCGCATCGGGGATGTCGCCCTCGGCCACCTGCACGAAGGCCAGGACTTCCTCGTCGCCGTCCTTCATCCGGCCGATCACCGCAGACTGGATCACCTGCGGATGATCGTTCAGCGCCGCCTCCACCTCGGGCGGATAGACGTTGAACCCGCCATGGATGATCAGCTCTTTCGACCGTCCCAGGATGTGCAGACGCCCCTCGGCGTCGATCTTGCCCAGATCGCCGGTGTGCAGCCAGCCGTCCGCATCCACCGCCTTGGCGGTTTCTTCGGGGTTGCGGTAGTAGCCCTTCATCACATGGGGACCACGGATCAGCACCTCGCCCTGCCCTTCGCCGCCGCCGGGCACGGTTTCGTCGATCATCGCTTCAGTGCCGGGGGTAACGGGCCCCACCGAGGTATCGGGCGAGCCGATCGCATTCACCGTGGCCGAGGCGCCGGAGGTGGTCTCGGTCATGCCGAACCCGTTCTGCAGGGGCAGTTCGTAAAAGGCTTCTGCCTTGCGCTTCCAGGCCGGGTCCAGCGGCGCGCCGCCGGAAGAGACATAGCGCAGGCTGGGTGAGCCCAGCCGATCCAGCCCCTTTTCCTTGGTATATTGCATCACCAGCGCATGCATCTGCGGCACCGCCGGGATGATGGTGACCCCGTCATGCGCCGCCTCGAACAGCTTTTGCGCGGAAAACCGTGCCTCTAGCCGCACATGGGTGCCCGCAAAGCAGGCCGCCGTGATGACAGAGACAAGGCCGAAGACATGGCTCATCGGCAGCGCGCCATAGATCACATCGTCATGGGTCATGCTGCGCAGTGCGGCGGAGGCCTGACCGCCAAACCGCATCCCCGAATGGGTCAGCATCACACCCTTGGGATCGCCCGTGGTCCCGGTGGTATAAAGCAGCACCGCGACGTCGTGGAGGTCGTCATCAGGGTTGCTGGGTCCGGGCGTGGCGATGTGGACAGTACCGAACATCCCGGTAATCTCGCGTGCTTCCATCCGTTCGGCGTGTCTGGCGGCATCCCCGGAGACCGCGCTGGTCATCAGCACGGCAGCGGGGGTGGCGTGGTTGAGGATCTTCTGTACCTCGCCTTCGGTCTGGCGGGCGTTGAAGGGGATGATCACCGCGCCCAGCTTCCAGGCCGCATGCAGGGCGGCAACGGCGGCGGCACAATTTTCGGCCAGCAGCAGCACCCGGTCGTTGGCCTGCACGCCGGCGTCCTGAAGCTCTGCCGCCAGAACATCGCTGGCCGCGTCCAGATCGGCGAAGGTCCAGAGGACTCCCGTGCTGTCGCTGAGCGCCGTGGACAGGGGCGCGCGCGCCACCTGATCGGCGAGAAATTTCTCCACCCGTGCCATTGTCACTCCTCCCCCCGAAACCGCTCAGCGATAGACGGGTTTGCGTTTTTCCAAGAAGGCCGCAATCCCTTCGGCGGCCTCGTCCTTGCCGGACGCCGCTGCCATTGCGTTGCGTTCGGCATCCAGTTGCTCCGCCTCGGTCGTTTCATAGGCGTCGGCAACAAGACCCCGGATTGTGCTTTGCGCGTCGCGCGGGCCATCGGCCAGCCCGTCTGCCAGCATCATGGCCTCTTCCAGTGCCTTGTCGGGTTTGCTGATGCGGTTGACCGCGCCAAGTTCGGCAAAGCGAAGGGCATTCACCGGGCGGCCCATCAGGCACATCTCCATCGCCAGGGGGCGCGGCAGCATCCGTGCCATGGCAGAGGTCAGCCCGCCATCCGGCACCAGCCCCGCCTTGACATAGGCGGCGGTAAAACGCGCCTCCTCGGAGGCGACGATCAGGTCGCAGGCCAGCGCGAGGGACAGGCCGGCACCCGCCGCACCACCCTCCACCGCGGCGATGACCGGGACCGGGCAGGACCGTATCGCGCGGATCAGATCGTGCAGCCCGTCAATTTTCTCGCGGCGTTCCGCCTCGGGCAGGCCGCGCCGTTCGATCAGGACGTTCAGATCCCCTCCGGCGCAGAAAAACGGACCTTCGGAGGTGAGGATAACCGTGCGAATGCGCCGGTCATGCGCCTGTTTCACCGCCTCAAGGATGCAGTCGTAAAGCTCAGGGCTGAGCGCCCCGCGTTTGGCGGTGTTGCCATTCCAGACAATCAGGCGGTCGCCCTTGTCCTCCAGCCGTGCGCTCATTTCAGTTTCTCCTTGGGAACCCGTTTGAAGACCCCCGATGCGGTGGCGATCAGACGGTCGTTTTCATCCACCAGATCGGCGGCGATGAACAGCGTGCTGCGCCCGCCGCCCACGACACGGCCCGTGGCGGTGACACGGGTGCCTGCCCGCGCCGGTGCGACGAACTGCACATTCATGGAAATCGTCAGGAACGGCGCCTTGCCGGTGGCATCGACCGTCAGTGATCCGGTGGTCCCGCAGGCATTGTCCAGCACCGCCGTCGCGATGCCCCCGTGCAGCACATTGTGCCGGTTGGTGTGCTGCGGCCCGATGTCCAGCCAGACCCGCCCCCGACCGTCCGGGTCGCTGACATCGACGACATAGCCGATCAATGTCTGCGTCCCGGTCTCGTTCTCGATCAGATGTGCGGTCTCAGGCAGCGGAGAGGGCAATGAACCGCTCCAGATGGTGGTCGGTGTCGCCAAAGCGGTGGTCCGCCATGACGATCCGCTTGGCGATATGGGCCAGCTCATATTCCTGGGTCATGGCAATGCCGCCGTGCATCTGGATCGAATCCTCTGCCACCAGTCGGCCCGCCCGGCCCATCAGGTTCTTGGCCGCCGAGACATGGCTTTCGCGGACCGAACGGTCCGATTCCAGATGCCCCGCCGCGTTGATCACGGCAGAGCGCGCCTGCTCCATCTCGATCAGCAGGTCGGACATGCGGTGCGCCAGCGCCTGAAAGGTGCCAATGGGGCGGCCGAATTGCTTGCGCGTTCCCAGGTAATCCTTGGTCAGCCGGGTCGCGGTCTCCATCGCGCCCAGGGTTTCGGCGACCTGTGCCACGGATGCCGCTGCCACCCGGGCCTCGATGGCGTCAAAGGCCTTGCCGGCCGCGCCAAGACGGGCAGAGACAGGGATTTTCACATTGTCCAGCATCACCTCGGCGGCGCGGCCCCCGGCCAGCAGGGCATAGCCCTGAATGGTCACACCCTTGGTATCCGCAGGGATCAGTAACAACGAGATGCCGTCGTTGTCGCCCGGCTCCCCGCTTTCGCGGGCCGAAACGACCAGCATGTCGGCCGCTTCGGCATTCACCACCACGGCCTTGTGGCCGTTCAGCACGATGTCGTCGCCATCGGGTTTTGCCGTGGTTTGCACGCGGTTCAGGTCATAGCGGCTGGTCGGTTCGCCATGGGCGAAGGCCAGTTGCAGGCTGCCCGCGATGACCTCTTCCACATGGGCCTGCTGGTCGTCGTTGCCCAGATCGGCGATCAGGCCACCGGCCAGCACAGCGGTATCCAGAAAGGGTTCGACCACGCCCGCGCGGCCCAGTTCCTCGAACACCGTGGTGAGGTCGAAACCCTTGCCGCCGAAACCGCCCTGCTCTTCGGTGAAAAGCGCGCCGATCACGCCCAGTTCGGCCAGTTCCGCCCAGATCGCGGCACTGTAGCCCGTGTCACTTTCAATGATCTTGTTGCGCGTGGCAGTGTCGTATTTCTCGCGCAGGTAGCGGCGCAGGGTGTCCTGCAGCATCTGGCGTTCTTCAGTCAGCTCGAAATTCATCTGTTATCCTCCCATCGTGACCTTGGCGATGATGCCACGCTGGATTTCGTTGGAGCCGCCAAAGATCGACAGCTTGCGGTTGTTGAAATACTGCGCGGCCACAGGGCCAGCGGACAGCGGATCGGGCAGGCCCGCGTTGGAGCCTTCGATCGCTTCGGAGGCGAAGGGCATCGCATAGGCCCCGGCGGCGCGCCGCGCGAGGTCGTTGATCTCCTGCCGGATGATCGTGCCCTTGACCTTGAGCATGGAGGATTCCACCCCCGGCGCCGTGCCCGCCGCCGCCTTGGAGATGATGCGCAGGTTGGTGGTGGACATGGCCTGCAGGTCGATCTCCACCTGAGCCAGACGCGCCGCGAAATGCGGGTTCTGGATCAGGGGCTTGCCGCCTGCCATCTCGGCCCTGGCGAGGCGTTTGACCGCTGTGAGGCCGGCCTGCGAGAATCCGACGCCCGCGATATTCGTCCGCTCGTGGGTCAGCAGGTACTTGGCATAGGTCCAGCCCTTGTTCTCTTCTCCCACAAGGTTTTCGACAGGCACTTTCACATCCGTGAACCAGACCTCGTTCACCTCGGCCCCGCCGTCCAGCAGGACAATCGGGCGCACTTCGATACCCGGCGTGTCCATGTCGATCAGCAGGAATGAGATGCCTTCCTGCTGCTTGACCTCCTTGTCCGTGCGCACCAGGCAGAAGATCATGTTGGCGTGCTGGCCCAGCGTGGTCCAGGTTTTCTGGCCGTTGACGATGTAGTGGTCGCCGTCGCGGACCGCCGTTGTCTTGAGCGAGGCGAGGTCGGAGCCGGCGCCCGGCTCGGAATAGCCCTGACACCACCAGTCATCGCCATTCAGGATGCGCGGCAGCCAATAGTCGTTCTGTTCCTTCGAGCCGAACTTCTGCAGCACGGGCGCCAGCATCGACAGGCCAAAGGGCACGATACGCGGCGCGTGGTGGGCGGCGGCCTCTTCCTCGAAGATGTGGCGCTGCACGGCGTTCCATTCGGCCCCGCCGAACTTCTTGGGCCAGTTCGGTGCCAGCCAGCCCTGTTCGTTCAGGATGGCATGCCAGCGTTCGATGTCGGCCTTGCCCAGCTCACCGCCATAGCGCACCTTGTCGCTCAGCTCCTTGGGCAGTTTGTCTTTCAGAAACGTGCGGACTTCCTCGCGGAAGGCTTTCTCTTCTTCGGAATAGCTCAGATCCATGTCGGTGCTCCTATCGTGAATTCGCCTGGTGCATGGGGGTCAGTTGGCCTTGTTCAGGTCGTCGAATGTACGGCCCTCGGCCACAAGTTCCTGCAGCAGCGGTGCGGGTTGCCAGAACCAAGCATCCTCCTGCGCATAGCCTTCGATGTCGGCCAGCACCTTGTCCAGCCCCTGAATATCCGCCCATTTCATCGGTCCCCCCCAATAGCGTGGAAAGCCGTAGCCGAAGAGCAGAACCATATCGACGTCCAGAGGACGACGCGCGATGCCTTCGCCAACAACCTTGGCCGCTTCGTTCACCATGGCACACATGTAGCGCCGCACAATCTCTTCGTCGGTGAAGTCACGTGGCGTAATTCCGCGCTCTGCCTGTTCCTCGGCGACCAGTGCGGCGATCTTGGGGTTCGGCGTGCCGCCGCGCTTGCCCTTTTCGTAGATGTAATAGCCTTCGCCGGTCTTCTGGCCGAAATGACCCTCTTCGCAGAGCCGGTCGATATAGGTCGGCACACGTTCCGCCGGGTGGCGGTGCGGCGCCTTGCGCTTGCGCGTGGCCCAGCCGATGTCGAGCCCGGCAAGGTCGGCCACGGCAAAGGGGCCCATGGCAAAGCCGAAATCGGTCAGCGCCTTGTCGATCTGGTAGGGCGATGCGCCGTCCAGCACCATATGGTCCGCCGCGGTGCGGTAGACCGCCAGAATACGGTTGCCGATGAAACCGTCGCAGACGCCCGCGCGCACGCTGATCTTGCCCAGTGCCTTGCCCAGCGCAAAACCGGTGGCAACGACATCCGGCGCGGTCTTTTCCGCCACCACGACCTCAAGCAGTTTCATCACATGTGCGGGCGAGAAGAAATGCAGGCCGATCACGTCTTCGGGCCGCGAGGTGGCGGCGGCGATTTCGTCCACATCCAGATAGGAGGTGTTGGAGGCCAGCACGCAGCCCGGCTTGCACACGGCGTCGAGCTTGCCGAAAACCTCGCGTTTCACGCCCATGTCCTCGAACACCGCCTCGACCACCAGATCGACGTCGCGCAGGCTGTCGTAGTTGATCGACACCTCCAGCCCGGTGGTCATCATCGCGTCGAATTTGTACTGGGAAATCTTGCCGCGTTTCAGCGCGCCCTGAAGATTGCCGCCAATGCGGTCCCGCGCGGCATCCGCTGCCTCCTGCTTCATCTCGATCAGGATGACATTGAGGCCGGCCAACAGGGCAGCAGTGGCAATGCCCGCCCCCATCGTCCCGCCGCCGATGACACCAATGGATTGCAGGGCGCGCGGCTCCACGCCCTTGAGTTCCGGCAGGTTGCCCACGGCGCGTTCGTTGAAAAAGGCATGGATCATGCCCTTGCGCTGGTCGGTTTGCATCAGGTCCATGAAATGCGCCCGCTCGCGTTTCATTCCTTCGGCAAAGGGTTGCTCGGCGCTGTCCTGCACCGCGCGCACGGCGGTGGCAGGGCTGATCTGGCCCCGGCCCTTTTTCAGCACCGCGTCATAGGTGGCATCCCAGTCGATGGGGTCCGGGCCGGGCAGTTCGCTGACCGGGCGGCGCGGTGCATTGGCACCGAGAAGCTCTTGCACATAGGCAAGCCCCATCGCTTCGGGATCACCTTCGGCCACGCGGTCGATCAGGCCCATTTCCTGCGCCTCTGCCGCCTTGATCTGACGACCGGAGGTGATCATCTCGATCGCCTTTTCCGCCCCTGTCAGACGTGGCACGCGCTGGGTCCCGCCCGCGCCGGGGATCAGGCCCAGATGCACCTCGGGCAGGCCCACCCGCGCGTCGGGCTGGGCGATGCGGTAATGCGCGCCCAGCGCCACCTCAAGCCCGCCGCCCAGCGACACCCCGTGCATGGAGGCCACCACCAGCAGCGGCGATCCTTCGATCCTTGTGCAGAGGTCCGGCAGGAAGGGTTCCTGCGGGGGTTTGCCGAATTCGGTGATGTCGGCACCCGCGATGAAGGCGCGCCCTTCACCCACGATCAGGACCGCCCTGACACCTTCCTCGGCCTCGGCCCGGTCCATGGCGTCGGACAGCCCCTGGCGCACGGCCTGTGACAGCGCGTTGACAGGGGGATTCCGGATGCGCAGGACGGCGATGTCGTCGTGGCGGGAATAGTCGATCTTGTCGGTCATTTCAGGTCTCCTTGAAGTCTCAACCGCGCCGTATCAGCGCAGCAGCATGTCCGGTGTTCTGCTCAAGCGCGCGCACGGTATCGCGCAGGGCGGGGCCGACCTCTGCCAGCATGCGGTGCGTCGGCAGGTCAGCAGGTGATGCGCCACAGGTAAAGGCAACGGATTCACCAAATTCATTCGCAAAATAGGGTACGCTCACCGCGTTGACAGTACCTGTGTAGCGCAGGTCGCGGGGGGTGATGACAAATCCCTGCCCCAGCAGCTGGTCGTAGCCCTGCCTGCGAAAGGACACCAGGGTGTCGGCGTTTTCAAGTCCCGCGAACCTGTCGTCATCCATCGAGGCCAGCACTGCCATGCCGGAGGAAGAACCGTACATCGGAATGCGGTAGCCCGGATCCAGCCAGATGGTCGATTTCCCTTCGGGCCGCCAGGTTTTTGCCAGCAGCATCCGCGCACCGTCGCGCACGGCTATCAGCGCCAGCGTGCCGGTCCGGTCCGCGAGCGCCTGCATCTGTTCCGAGGCATGATCGACAAAGCCGACGGAAAGCCCCGCAACAGACCCAAGGGCCACGGCGGCCGGGCCCAGGCGGAACCGGTCGTTGCGCCCGCCATGGACGAGATAGCCCAGTTCGCACAGCGTATAGGTCAGCCGCGAGATCGTCGGCTTGGGCAAACCGGTACGTTTGGCGATTTCTGCATGGGTCAGCCCGTTGTCGCTGGCACGAAAGGCCCGCAACACGCCAAGGCCCCGGGCAAGCGTGTTGGCAAACTTGCGGTCGGTGGTCCCGGATTCTGTCTGACCGGATGTCATTTGCACGGACATGCCCCCGCGCTGATGCGAGATGGCCGCAGGCAGGCAACGGCAAGGGCGACCAAGCGGGTCACCCCCGGCCTGCGCGGTCTCAGCGGTGCGGGCAATTCCGGCAAAGCAATCCTCCCCATTGCTGTTTCGCATTGCAAAACACTGTTTCGCAAAATTCATCGGAACATAGGTTCACGGTTTCAAAGGCACAAGACCAAAAACAAAGGGATGGGCAAGGACGGGGCGTCATCCTGGGTCTGCCCATGCCGGGACCCTGGGGCCCTGCCTCTGAGCGGGTCAGATTGTGGCCCACCCTTTCAGATGCCGGGCAAGCCGGTTTGTGTCAGAGTGCTGTCGCCGGGCGGGGATGTTTTGGGGCATTGGCATCGCCAAACGGAACGGCGGGAAAGCTCCGGTTCAGGTCTGAAACACCTGGCAGTTGATGTCGCTTCGCCTCTCCGCATCACAGAGAAGATACAGAAACCCGTCGCATCGAATGAAACATGCGTGGCTTTCGACCCTCCTGTGATGACATGTCATTTTTGACATGTCATCACAGGAGGGTCTTCTGGATGCACTGTCCCGTTGGCCCCATCGGCCGCATTGGCGACACTGGCAACATCGGCGACATGTATACGACTGGCAGGATCATCCTTACCGCAAGTAAATCGACACCGGAACAGAACCTGTTTCGGATCAACAACCATGCGCCGGACCGGGGAGCAGCCAGCCCCTAGCCGTAGATGAAACACCGCCCCGGCACCGCCTCTGGCGGCAATTCCTGCTCCTGCAAACGCTCGAAATACATCCGGTCCGATGACACCATCAGGCCTCCCGGCGCCAGAAGCGGCTCGATCAGGGGCGAGACAAGCCGCGCGAAAGCATCGTTCTTGGACAGGTTGTGACCGCCCAGATCGGCATGAATCAGCGCCACCGTCGGCCCGAACCGCGCAAGCGCCTCAACCAGCGTTTCGCGCACATCGCCCAGAATCAGCATCTCGTCGGCCGGTGTGCTGTCAGGATGGGCGGCAACGGCCCGCTCAAACACAAAGATGTCGCGGCCCGGCATCGTCTCGCGCATGTGGTGATAGGTGCGGCCATTGCCCAGCCCCAGTTCGAACACCGGTCCGGGGAAGTCGGCAGTCCGCGCGGCGGCGTGATCCAGACAGGCGCGCTGCGACACCATCCGGTTGATAAAGACATCTAGGCGGCTCATGCGGTACTCCTGTAACATTTCCGGCCCTACATGGCGCAGGTGCAGCACAAAGTGAAGCATTGACGCCTGACGCCGCGCGCCTCTGGACCTGTGGCGCGGAATAGGCTTCACTTCAAGTTCTGTACTCTTGGCCCCGACAGGAACCCGATGACCTCACTGCTCGATGTTGACGCACTTACGATCGGCTTTGGCATGGCCCCGCCGGTGGTCAGCAACGTGAGCTTTTCGGTACACGCGGGCGAGACCCTTGCGCTGGTCGGCGAAAGCGGATCGGGCAAGACGCTTTCCTGCCGCGCGATCCTGCGCATCCTGCCGGAGACGGCGCAGGTCCGGGGCGGCGGGATCACCTTCAACCAGCCTGACGGGGCGACCGACCTGCTGACCTGTTCCAGCAGGCAAATGCGGCGCATCCGGGGCAACCGGATCGCGATGATCTTTCAGGAGCCGATGCGCTCGCTGTCACCGCTGCACCGGCTGGGCAATCAGGTCGGCGAGGTGCTGCGGATTCACCGCAATCTCGGCGGCGCCGAGACAAAGCGCCGGGTCCTGGCCCAATTCGAGAAAGTCGGCTTTGCAGATCCTGAACGGGCATGGCGGAGCTATCCCTTCGAAATGTCGGGCGGGATGCGTCAGCGCGCCATGATCGCCATGGCCATGGTTGCCGAACCGGAGTTGTTGATCGCGGATGAGCCCACCACCGCCCTGGACGTCACGACGCAGGCGCAGGTTCTGGGGCTGATCCGCAGCTTGCAGAAGGATACCGGCATGGCCGTCATCCTGGTGACCCATGATCTGGGCGTTGTGGCCAATATGGCGCAACAGGTCGTGGTCATGAACAAGGGCCGTGTCATGGAAAGCGGCGGCGCCAGCGGCATTCTGGGGGCGCCTGCACATGGCTACACGAAAAAGCTCTTTGCCGCCGCGCCGATGATCCCGGAGGTCGCGCAACCCGCGCGGGCACTGGATCGCAAGGACATCATTCTCGACCTCAGGAACGTGTCCAAGACCTATACCATGCGGGCCGGGGGCTGGCGCAAACCGGTACAGATCGCGGCCTGCCGGGACGTGAACCTGCAGGTGGTGCGCGGCAAAACACTGGCCGTGGTGGGCGAAAGCGGCTCGGGCAAGACGACCTGCGCGCGCATCGCCCTTGGCGCGGAACGCCCCGATCCCGGCGGAGAGGTGCTGTTTGCCCCGGACCGGGACGATGCGCCGCTGCCCGTGCACGACATGACGCGCGCCCAGCGCACCGCCTTTCAGCGTCAGGCGCAGATGGTGTTCCAGGACCCCTATTCCTCCCTTTCCCCCCGGATGCGGGTGCAAAGCGCGATGATCGAGCCGATGCAGATTCACAACATCGGCAGCCGCGCGGAGCAGCTTGAAAAAGCGGCGGAAATGCTGCGCTGGGTCGGGCTGGACCCGGACATGCTGCGCCGCTATCCGCATGCGTTTTCCGGTGGTCAGCGACAGCGCCTGTCAATCGCCCGGGCGCTGACCCTCGATCCCAGGCTGCTGATCTGTGACGAGCCGACCTCGGCGCTGGATGTTTCGGTGCAGGATCAGATCCTGACCCTGCTCGAAGACATCCGCGACCGTGCCGCGCTGAGCTATCTGTTCATCAGCCACGATCTGGCCGTGGTCGCGCGGATCGCCGATGAAGTCGCGGTGATGCGTGCCGGGGTGATCGTGGAACAGGCGCCGCCCGAAACGCTGTTCTACAACCCCTGCCACCCCTACACCCGGGCCCTGATCGCCGCACAGCCGGAACCGGACCTTTCGCGCCCCATCGACCTTGCCCTGGTCGCAAAAGGCGCCGGATCACCGGCAAGCTGGCCGGACCGGTTCCGCTTTGAAGGCGCTGACGCACCCATCCTGCGCGAGCTGGATCCCGGACATCTGGTGAGGTGCCATGTTTAGGTGCATCGCCCTCTGTCTCGCCCTGATCACGGGCCTCTCCGCCTCTGCCCAAGAGATGCCGGCGCCTCAGGAAAGCTCCTTCTGGCAGATGGAGATCAACCAGGGCCACCTGCCCCCGATCGCAGAGCGTTTGCCGGAAACGCCGCTGATCGTCGATCTGCCCGCCAAGGGGCGCAGCTTTGGCAGGCAGGGTGGCACCCTGCGCACCATGGTCTCGCGTGCCAAGGACGTGCGCCAGATGGTGGTGTATGGCTATGCCCGCCTGGTCGGCTATGACACCAACTACGAACTTTACCCCGACATCCTGCGCGACATCGAGATCGAGGAAGACCGCAGGTTCACCATGCATCTGCGCCCCGGCCACCGCTGGTCCGACGGCGCGCCCTTCACGTCGGAAGATTTCCGCTATTGGTGGGAATATGTCGTGAACAATGAAAAGATCACGCCAACCGGGCCGCCGGAGTTCATGTATGTCGACGGCGTCCTGGGCAGCGTGACCTTTCCCGATGCCTATACGGTGGTATTCGAATGGCCCACCGCCAATGCAAACTTCCTGCCGTTGCTGGCACAGGCGGCCCCGCCGTTCATCTATCGGCCCGCACATTACCTCAGACAGTTTCACGGCGACCTCGCGGATCCCGCCGCGCTGAAACTGGAAACCCGCAAGGCGCGGGTCAAGAGCTGGGCCGCGCTGCACAACCGTCGTGACAGCATGTACAAGTTCGACAACCCGCAGCAGCCGACCCTGCAGCCCTGGATCAACGCCAGCGGCACCACCTCGCGGCAGGTTTTCGTGCGCAACCCCTATTATCACAGGATCGACGCCCGGGGTGTCCAGTTGCCCTATATCGACATTGTCGAGATGAGCATCGTGGGCGGCGGGCTGGTTGCGGCCAAGGCCAATGCGGGCGAGGCGGACCTTCAGGCACGCGGCCTCGATTTCCCGGACATTTCGATCCTCAAGAAGGGCGAATCCGACGGCGGCAACTACCGCACGCTGCTCTGGGGCAACGGGGCTGCCAGCCAGATCGCGATCTACCCCAACCTCAACTTCAACGATCCCGTCTGGCGCGAGGTGATGCGCGATGTGCGGTTCCGCCGGGCGCTCAGCATGGGCATCGACCGGCATATGATCAACCGCGCCCTCTATTTCGGCCTGGCGCTGGAGGGGGGCATGACCGCCCTGTCATCCAGCCCCCTGTTCAACCGCGCCGATCTGTCGATGTGGGCCACCATGGACATCGACGCGGCCAATGCCCTGCTGGACGAGATGGGCCTGACCGACCGCACTCCGGACGGGTTGCGCAGGCTGCCGGACGGGCGTCCAATGGAGTTTATCGTGGAAACGGCAGGCGAACGGCAAGAGGTCGAGAATGCCCTGGCCATCGTCACGGACACCTGGCGCGACCTCGGGATCAAACTGGTGATGCGCCCGCTTGACCGCGACATCCTGCGCAACCGTGTTTATGCCGGTGTGTCGATGTCGGCGGTCTGGTTCGGCTGGGACAACGGGCTGCCCTCCGCCTCGACCTCGCCGATGTATCTTGCCCCCACCAACCAGGAATTCTTTGCCTGGCCGAAGTGGGGCCAGTACTTCCAGTCGGGTGGCGAGGTCGGCGAAGCCCCGGATCTGCCGGAGGCGAAACGCCTGCTGGCGCTGTCGGACCAATGGAACCATACCTTCGACCGGGATGAACGCCGCGCCATCTGGGCTGAGATGCTGGACATCCACGCAGAGCAGCAATTCGCGATTGGCATCCTGTCCGAAGCCCCGCAGCCCGTGGTGGTCAACAAGCGGCTGCGCAACGTGCCCGAGACGGCGATCTGGGCGTTTGAACCCGGCGCGCATTTCGGCGTCCACCGCATCGACGAATTCTACTTTGAAGATGCCTTGCAACAGGTGACGCAATGACCTTTCTCAAATACGCGGTCTATCGCTTTTTCACCATGCTGCTGACGCTCTGGATCGTGTCGATCCTTGTCTTCACCATCATCAACCTGCCGCCCGGCGATTATCTGTCCAACCAGATTGCCGAGCTGCGTGCCACCGGTCAGGCCGAAGGTGTGGCCAAGGCCGAATTCCTGCGCACCGAATATGCGCTGGACCGGCCGATCTGGGAGCAATACCTGATCTGGGTCGGCTTTGCCCCCGGCCCCAACGGGTTTTCCGGGCTGATACAGGGTGATTTCGGCTGGTCCTTCGAATTCGACCGGCCGGTCGGGGAAATCGTGGGCGATGCGCTCTGGCTGACCGTGCTGGTCAACCTCGCTGCCGTGCTCTTTGTCTATGTGGTCGCCCTGCCGCTGGGCGTGCTGGCCGCTGCGAAGGCAGAGACCTGGGCAGACTACACCGCCGGTTTCGCGGGGTATCTTGGCCTTGCCACACCCAACTTCCTGTTGGCGTTGATCCTGTTCTACTATGGGCACAAGTATTTCGACATCCCCATCGGCGGCCTGATGGACGCCAGTTTCGAGGGCGAACCGCTGAGCTGGGCCAAGGTCAAATCCATTGCCGTCCACCTGATCGTGCCCACCTTCGTCATCGGCACCTCGGGGGCGGCGGCGATGATGCAGCGCCTGCGCGCAAACATGCTGGACGAGCTTAGCAAACCCTATGTGGAGACCGCCCGCGCCAAGGGGCTGGCACCGGCGCGCCTGTTGGCCAAATATCCCCTGCGGATGGCCTTCAACCCCTTTGTCGCGGACATCGGCAACCTGCTGCCGGCCATGGTCTCCGGCTCGGTGCTGGTGTCGGTCGTCCTGGCCCTGCCGACCATCGGCCCTGCCCTGCTGGCCGCGCTGAAAAGCCAGGATCAGTTCCTTGCCGCCTTCGTGCTGATGTTCGTGGCCCTGCTGACACTGGTCGGCACGATGATCTCGGACTTGATGCTGGTGCTGCTCGATCCGCGCATCCGCTACGGGAGCCGTGACACATGAGCATTCAGCCGGACAACCGTTATGTCGATGCAGAAGCCTGGTCCGATGACACCGACATCAGCGCGCCCGAACGCGCGGACATGGATGCGCCGGCCTGGCTGCTGACCTGGCGCAAGTTCAAACGCCACCGGATCGGACTGATATCGGGCATTTTCCTGCTGTTGTGCTATCTGATGCTGCCCATTGCCGGTTTCATCTCCCCCTATACCCCCAATCAGCGCAGCGCCGACTATCTCTATGCGCCGCCGCAAAGCGTCAACCTGTGGCACGAGGGGTCGTTTGTGGGGCCTTACGTCTATCCGATCACGGCAGAGGCCGATCTGGTCAATTTCCGCTGGACCTATACCACCGACACATCCACCCCGATGCCGCTGGAATTTTTCTGCGAAGGGGCGGATTACAACCTCTTCGGCCTGATCCCCTCCGACACCCATCTGTTCTGTGCGCCGCCGGGGGCCACGATCTTTCTCTGGGGGTCAGACAGGCTGGGCCGGGACGTGTTCAGCCGTATCCTCTATGGCGCGCAACTGTCGCTGACGGTCGGGCTGATCGGCATCACCGTCTCCTTCCTGCTTGGCATCACCTTCGGGGCGCTTGCGGGTTACTTTGGCGGGCGCACCGACTGGATCATCAACCGGGCCATCGAAATCCTGCGCTCCCTGCCGGAACTGCCGCTCTGGCTCGCCCTCTCGGCGGCGGTGCCTTCCAACTGGAGCCCGGTCGCGGTGTTCTTTATCATCTCGATCATTCTCGGCATCCTGGACTGGCCCGGCCTCGCCCGGGCGGTGCGGTCGAAATTCCTGTCGCTGCGCGAGGAGGAATTCGTGAAAGCGGCGGAAATGATGGGGGCCAGACCGGCGCGGATCATCAGCAGGCATCTGCTCCCGAACTTCATGTCGCATCTGATCGCCAGCGCAACCCTGTCGATCCCGGCAATGATCCTGGGTGAAACGGCGCTGAGCTTCCTCGGCCTCGGCCTGCGCGCCCCGGCCGTCAGCTGGGGTGTCATGCTGAACGACGCCCAGAACCTGGCCAGCATCGAAATCTACTGGTGGACGGCCATCCCCATGCTGCCCATCATCATCGTTGTCCTGGCATTCAACTTCCTGGGCGACGGCCTGCGGGCATCGCTCGACCCCTACAAGGGGTGAAAGCCAACGTTTTTATCCTCAAAATACCTCCGGGGAGCGGGGGGGGGGGGGCCCCCCCCCCCCCCCCCCGCGCCGGGGGGGCGACCCGAGCCAAGCGCAAACAACGCAAAAACAGGAGCAGCGCAGTAGATCAAAACAGGACCGCCC